>DATEZX010000194.1:0-15216 GCA_035255225.1 Candidatus Limnocylindrales bacterium | reverse complement strand
CATTGACCTGGCAGCCGGTCTGCTGCTCGAAGGGATGGACCCAGTCGTAGGCCTTCTGATTCGAGCCGTCCTCGGCGTAGCCGGCCCAGATGATGAGGTTGAGCTGGCCCTCGCCCGGTCCGATCGTCGGGGCAGCTGCCGCGGCTGATGGGGCCGCCGACCCGGGAGCTGCGCTCCCGGGCGCCTGGCTCGCCGGGCCGGCCGTCGGTACCGGCGTGCCGCCGCCGCAGGCCGCGGCGAGCAGCGCGACTGCCGCCAGCATCACGAAGGCGCGTGGTCGATGCATCTGACCCTCCTCTGGCCGCGCACGACGCGCGACCGGTGATGGCGGCTCACTCCTTCGAGCCGGCCGCTGACTCCCCGACGGCGAAGTTGTGGACGCGCTTCCAGATCAGGCGGACCCGACGCCCCTGCGCCTCGAGCGCCTCCATGGAAGAGGTGGCGAGGTTCTGCTGGGTCACGACGAGCTCGCCACCCGCGTCGAGCGTGACGACGTAGCGGGTGTCGGGACCGAGGTAGACGACAGTCCGGATGACCCCGGGGGCACTGGTCTCGTCCGTCCCGACGGCCGCGTCCGGCTCGGCGAGCCGGATCTTCTCGGGCCGCACGGTGAACGTACCCGGTCGGCCGACGATCGCCTCGGCGGCCGGGCCGGCCAGGAGGTTGGAGGTGCCGACGAAGCCCGCCACGAAGCGGGTCGCCGGCCGCTCGTAGACCTCGGCCGGTGAGCCGACCTGCTCGATCCGGCCCTGGCTGAACACGGCCAGGCGGTCGCTCATCGTGAGCGCCTCCTCCTGGTCGTGGGTTACGTAGATGAACGTGATCCCGACCTCCTGCTGGATGGCCTTCAGCTCCAGTTGCATCTCCTCGCGGAGCTTGAGGTCGAGCGCGCCGAGGGGCTCGTCGAGGAGCAGCACCCGGGGACGATTCACGAGGGCTCGCGCGAGCGCGACCCGCTGCCGCTGGCCGCCGGAGAGCTGGGACGGCCGCCGCCTCTCGTAGTCCGGCAGGCGGACCATCGCCAGCGCCTCGCCGACACGGCGCTGTCGCTCGGTCCTGGGGACCTTCCGGATCATCAGCGCATAGGCCACGTTGTCGCCGACGGTCATGTGCGGGAACAGGGCGTAGTCCTGGAAGACGGTGTTGACGTCCCGATCGAACGGCGGACGCTCGGTGACGTCGACGCCCCGGAGGAGGATGCGGCCCTCAGACGGGCGTTCGAAGCCGGCGATCATCCGGAGGGTCGTGGTCTTGCCGGAGCCGGACGGCCCGAGCATCGAGAAGAACTCGCCGTCGCGGATCTCGAGGTCGATCCCGGCGACGGCCACGACGGCGTCGGTCGCCCCCCGAGCCGTGTCGACGAAGCGAGCGACGCGCCGGCCAACCTCGCCCTCGAAGCGCTTGACGACGCCTCGGAGCTCGACCGCCGGTGGCGGGCTCGCGCTCGGACGATCGCTCGACGACGGCCGGGCGGCGGACAGGGTCGCCACGCACTCCTCGTGCGGGTCCCGTTCCTCCCATGCCTCCTCGGCACGCGATTCGTCGTGAACACCGGTGGCGTCCGCGAGACTCGCACCCCGGCCCGGGACCCACGGGCGGGTGACCCGGAGTGTCCGGTCGGCGAGCGTGCGGTGTCAAGGCGCGATCGGCCTCTGGCCTCTCCCCGGACGAGTCGCGGACGGGGTCGATGGACCCTCGGGCGTCGCTCGGCCGGTGGTACGCTTGGCCGCGAGTCCCGAGGCCGTGGCCCGGTTCGCCGCGCCCGGCCAGCCCTGCCGTTCATCGATCCAGAGGAGCCGAAGCGACATGACCTACACGATCGCGGAGCCCTGCGTCGACGTCATGGACACCGCGTGCGTCTCGGTCTGCCCGGTCGACTGCATCCACTACGAGGAAGGGGTCGACCGGATCCTCTATATCGACCCCAACGAGTGCATCGACTGCGGGGCCTGCGAGCCGGAGTGCCCGGTCAACGCCATCTTCCCGGAGGACCAGGTTCCGGCCGAGTGGGCGGACTACACGCAGATCAACGCCGTGTGGTTCTCCGATCGGGCGGCGGCCCGAGCCATGGTCGACGCGGCGAAGCCCGCCGGCTGAGCCAGCGCGTCCGCGGGCCCGCCCAAGGCCGTGGCGGTGGCTCCCTTCGCGAATCGGACGATCGCCATCGTCGGCTCGGGGGTCATGGCCGAGGCGATCGTCGCCGGCCTCGTCCGGGGCGGCCTCGTGTCGCCGAGCCAGATCGTCGCCAGCCACCCGCGGCCTGAGCGCCGGGCAGAGCTGGAGGCCGACCAGGGCATCCGGACGGTGGCGGCCAACGCCGACGCGGCTCGCGACGCGGACCTCGTCATCCTCGCCATCAAGCCCCAGATGCTCGCCCGCGTCGGGCGCGAGCTGGCGCCGGCCCTTCGCCCCGGCCAGCTCGTCCTGAGCATCCTTGCCGGCGCGACGACCCGGGCGCTGACGGCGGCCCTGGGCCACGACCAGGTCGTGCGGAGCATGCCGAACACGCCGGCGCGGCTCGGCCACGGGATGACGGTGTGGTACGCGACGCCGGCGACCACGCCGGAGCAGCGAGCGCAGGCCGCGGCGCTGCTCGGCTCGCTCGGGGCCCAGATGGAAGTCGACGACGAGCGCCTCGTCGCGATGGCGACGGCGGTCTCGGGCACGGGCCCGACGTACGTGTTCCTCGTCATGGAGGCGCTCATCGACGCGGCCGTCCACCTCGGCTTCCCGCGCCACGTCGCCCACGACCTGGTGGTCGAGACGCTCGAGGGCAGCACGCTCTTCGCGAAGCAGTCGAGGATGCACCCGGCGGAGCTCCGGAACATGGTGACGTCGCCCGGCGGCACGAGCGCCGCTGCCCTCCACGAGCTCGAGTCGGGGCGGCTCCGGACGGTCCTGTCGGAGGCGGTCTGGGCCGCGTTCCGCAGGACGCTCGAGCTCGGCGAGCAGCTCGAGGCCTCGATCGAACCGAAGGACGTCCCCCGGGGCGGGCCGTGATCGGCCGGGCGTTCGAAGGGGCGATGCGCTCGCTCCTCCTCGCGCTCTCCCATCGGCGCTTCCTCGGCCGGCTCGCGACCCGCCTGCCGTTCACCCGTCCGATGGTCGCGCGCTTCGTGGCCGGCGAGAGCCTGCAGGCCGCGCAGCCCGCCATCCGGCGCCTCCACGACGCCGGGTTCCGGAGCACGGTCGACATCCTCGGCGAGTCGGTCATGCACGAGGATGCGGCCCGTGCCGCCGCGACGGCCTATGTCGAGGCCCTCCACGCCCTCGCCGAGCGCGGGCTCGATCTCAACGTGAGTCTCAAGCTCAGCCAGATGGGCCTCGGCCTCGGG
Organism: Candidatus Limnocylindrales bacterium; assembly: GCA_035255225.1. Classification (GTDB taxonomy): domain Bacteria; phylum Chloroflexota; class Limnocylindria; order Limnocylindrales; family CSP1-4; genus UBA5189. The sequence continues at coordinate 11,881 of DATEZX010000194.1, read as the reverse complement.
CCCCAGGTGGCGCGCCAGAACGCCGGCCGCGTCCTGGCCGCCGCGGCCGAGCTCGGCGCGTTCGTCCGGATCGACATGGAGGACCACACGACGACCGACGCCACGCTCGACGTGTGGCGGTCGCTGCGCCCGGTCATGGCCGGCGAAGGCGACGTCGGGGTCGTCCTGCAGTCGGCCCTCCGCCGGACCGAGGACGACGTCGAGGTCCTGATCGCCGAGGACGCGCGGATCCGGATCTGCAAGGGCGCCTACAAGGAACCCGCCGCGGTCGCCTATCCGGATAAGGCCGACGTCGATGCCGCCTACCGCCGGATCACGGAGCGGCTCCTCGCCGACGGTCGCTACCCGGCCATCGCGACCCACGACGACGTGATGGTCGATCACGCGATCACCTATGCGCGCGAGCACGGCATCGGGCCGGAGCGCTTCGAGTTCCAGATGCTCTACGGCATCCGGCGTGACCTCCAGGACCGCCTCCTGGCCGACGGCTGGACGGTCCGGATCTACGTGCCGTGCGGCCGGGAGTGGTACCCGTACTTCATGCGCCGCCTCGCGGAGCGGCCGGCGAACGTGACCTTCCTCCTCAGGAGCGTCCTGCGGGAGGGGCGCCGCCCGTAGGCCCGATCGCTGCCGGCGCCTTCCCGGGCCGCCTCGCGTCAGCCAGCCGCGGCGGCGAGGATCTCCTGGAGCTGCAGGACGTGCTCCGAGGCGTGCGTGGCGAGGAACCGCTCGCCGATGTCCGGCAGCGTCATCTCGCCCAGCCGGGGGTGGAGGCCGGTGCGGCCGCTCTCGCCCGCAGCGTCGAGCTCGCGCAGCCGCCGGGCCACCCGGCGGCCGTCGGCCGAGATGCGGGCGACGAGCTCCCGGATCGGGATCGTCCGATCGCGGCCGATGATCGCCACGCGGACCTCGTCACCCGACACGCGGCCGAACGGCACGGGGTCAGCGCCCGCATCGGCGCCGACGATCCGCTCGATCTCGCCGAGCCAGTAGGGGAGCATCTCGCTCACGTGGGCGAGGACCTCAGGCGGGCCCCAGCTCGCCTCGGGCTCGCTCCCGAAGCGCTCGGCCAGCGACCACGGACCGAGGCCCTCGATCTCGGGCTCGAGCTCGGCCATCGCGCGAGTGGCGGCCTCGAGGCGATCCGCGGCGTCGGAGAGAGCGGCCATCGATGGCCAGTGTGGCACACGCGACTACCATGCCCGGCATCGCAGGCGAGGACCTGCGATCAGGCGACCGATGCCGCCTCCCGTGAGGAGCCGCGTCCCATGACCGACACCATCGCCCGGTCCGAGGCCTCGAAGGGCGCCGCTAACCAGGCCGGCGCGCACGTCAACAAGGACGCCTTCAAGGAGGCCAAGGACTTCCTCCCACTCAACGGCCTCGACCACGTCGAGTTCTGGGTCGGCAACGCCCGCCAGGCCGCCCACTACTACCGCGCCCTGTGGGGCTTCACCCCGATCGCGTACGCGGGCCTCGAGACCGGGGTTCGCGACCGGACGAGCTACGTCCTTCGCCAGAACGAGATCACGCTCGTCGTGACCGGCGCCCTCGGGCCCGAGGGCGAGATCGCGGAGCACGTGCGAACGCACGGCGACGGGGTCCACGACATCGCCTTCTCGGTCGACGACGCGACGTCGGCGTGGCGCGAGACGACGGGCCGCGGCGCCCGCTCGACCCGGAAGCCGTCGGAGCTTGACGGCGGCGAGGACGGCGTGCTTCGCGTCAGCGCCGTCGGGACGTACGGCGAGGTCCAGCACAGCTTCGTCGATCGGCGCGACTACCACGGCGCATTCGCACCCGGCTTCCGGCGGATCAGGAAGCCCGCCCGCGCGGCAACCGGCATGAGCCTCCTCGAGATCGACCACTGCGTCGGCAACGTCGAGCTCGGCGACATGAACCGGTTCGTCGACTATTACCGCGACGTCTTCGGCTTCGCCCAGCTCATCCACTACGACGACAAGGTCATTCACACCGAGTACTCGGCCCTGATGTCGAAGGTCATGACCAACGGCAACGGCCGGATCAAGTTCCCGATCAACGAGCCCGCGACGGGCAAGAAGAAGAGCCAGATCCAGGAGTTCCTCGACTACTACTACGAGGCCGGGACGCAGCACATCGCCCTCCGGACCCAGGACATCGTCAAGACCGTCCGGACGCTGCGCGAGAACGGCATCGAGTTCCTGGGGATGCCCCACGCCTACTACGAGCAGCTGCCGGAGCGGGTGGGGGACGTCGGGGTCTCGATCGAGACCCTCGAGGAGCTGGGCATCGAGGCCGACCGCGACGAGGAGGGCTACCTCCTCCAGATCTTCACCCGCCCCATCCAGGACCGCCCGACGTTCTTCTTCGAGATCATCGAGCGCCACGGCTCGCGGGGCTTCGGGGTCGGTAACTTCAGGGCCCTCTTCGAGGCCATCGAGATCGAGCAGGCCCGGCGAGGAAACCTCTAGGGACTCGCGAGGGCTACGGGAGGCCTCGGCCGGCCGCGGCTCGGGAAGGCCCTTCCATCAGGGTCGCCGGCTCCTATGATGCGCGGCACATGACCAGGGACCCGAAGGTCGACCTGCTCGCGTCGGTGCCGCTGTTCACCGGGCTCGGCCGCGCCGAGCTCGAGCAGCTCGCCCAGCTCGTCGACGAGATCGACGTCCCGGCCGGCTACGCCCTCATGCGTCAGGGCGAGCGCGGCGATCAGATGTTCGTCGTCGTGTCGGGCGAGCTCGAGATCGACCGCGACGGGCGAACGATCAATCACCAGGGCCCGGGGGCGGCCGTCGGCGAGATGTCGCTGCTGGCGGAAGGGGCCCGCACGGCGACCGTTCGGACGACGGGCCCGGCCCGCCTCCTGGTCCTCGCCCACCGGGAGTTCCACAGCCTCATGGACGCCCATCCCACGGTCCGGATGCGGATCCTCGAGGGGCTGGCCGACAAGATTCGCACCCTCGACCCGGGCACGGCTCACTGACGCTGCGGCGGCCGGGCCCGCCCGTTCCGGCTCGCCGCCCCTGCCCGCGCCTCCGACGCACCGAAATCTTGACACGTCGGCTTCGGCCGATATATTGACGCAACACACCTGTCAATCAATCCCGCAAGGACATGACTGCGATGGCGTCCCCGCTTTCGACACCCTTGCCGCTCGTCGCCGGCGTCCCCGGGAGCCACGGCGTGGCGGCCCCCGTGGCGCTTCGCTGACGTGGCACCACGCCGCTACACCCTCGGGCGCCGCGCCGAGACCGCGGCGGCGACTCGCGAGGCGATCGTCGACGCGGCGATGACCGTCTACTTCGAGCTGGGCACGGAACGGACGACCCTCAAGGCGATCGCCCAGCGCGCCGATGTCTCGCGCGGGACGATCCTCCACCACTTCGGTGACGCCGATGGGCTCCTCGAGGCGGTCCTCGACCGGATCCTCGCGACGCTCGTCCTGCCTGATGTCGGCGTCCTCGACGGCCTGACCGATCGGGAGGCTCGGGTCCGGACCTTCGTCCACGAGCTCGTGACGTTCACCCGGCGGAGCACCCCGTGGTGGCGGATCTTCGAAGCCGAGATGGGGCGTCCGGTGTTCCAGGCGCGCGAGGCCCAGTACTTCGCGGCCCTCGGTCGCCTCCAGGCGGCCGCGCTCGGCCCGGAGCTGGCCGGGGATCCGGCTGTCCAGGTCGGTCTCGGCGCGATCGTCCACCCCGGCACGGTCGGCTCGATCCTGTGGGTCCTCGAGACGGCCGGCGTCAGCGGCGACGCCGCGAGCCGGGTGATCGAGGACCTCGTCGTCGGCTACCTGCGTGAGCGCGGAGGTTCGAAGCCCGCGGGAGAGCGGGCGCGCGATCCGGGCAGCATGTAGTTCGGGAGAGGAGGAAAGCGTCCCATGGCCCTGCGCTGGCTTCATGCCGCGGCCGCGGCGGTGTTCGTCGCGGCGATCCTCGTCCAGGTCTTCCTGGCGGGCGCGGCCATCGCGAACCTCGGCGGTTCCGGGGACTTCAGCGGCCACATCGAGTTCGGCTACACGGGGGTCGGCCTGGCCGCGCTGGCCCTCGTCGTCACCGCGCTCGCGGCGCGCCGGCCCAGGCGCGACGTCGGCATCACGCTCGGGCTGATGGGCCTGTACATCGTGCAGACCCTCTTGCCGGCAGCCCGGGATTCCATGCCCGCGGTGGCAGCCCTGCACCCGGTCAACGCGACGCTCCTGTTCGGGCTCGCCGCCTGGTATGCGCGCCGTGCCTGGTCGGCCAGCCGCTCCGCGCCGGCCGTGTCCCGGTCCGTTAGCTGAGGGCGAGGACGATGGACCTGACCCCGTATCTGCCGTGGCTGAAGTTCATCCACATTGCCGGCGCGATCGCGTTCGTGGCCGGCCACGGTGTCTCGATGTTCGTCGCATTCCGCCTCCGCTCCGAGCGTGAGCCGGCCCGGATGCTGGCACTGCTCGACCTGTCGGGCGCGTCGCTCGGCATCGCCACGATCGGGCTCCTGGTCCTGCTCGTCGCGGGGATCGTCGACGGCATCGTCGCCGGCTACTTCGGCCAGCTCTGGATCTGGATCGCGCTCGTCGGGCTCATCGCGATCGGGACCTCGATGACGCCGCTCGCAGTCGGCCACTTCAACGCCATCCGGGCCGCCCTCGGCCAGCGCACCCGGGCGATGAAGCCGACCGACCCGGATCCGGTCCCACGACCGATCGAGGAGGTCATCGCGCTGGCGTCGACCAATCGTCCGCAGCAGCTGGCGATCGTCGGCGGCGGCGGCCTGCTGGTCATCCTGTGGCTGATGACGTTCAAGCCGTTCTGAGGAGGGAGGCGGCACAGATGGACCGTCGGCGCCTGGCCATGGCCACCGGGGTGGTCGGCATCGGGAGCACGGCGTGCCTGGCACTGCTGTTCGCCGTCGGCGAGCCGTTCGGCGTCCTCAACGACGTCGGCAACGGGCTGCTCGGGGTCCTGAGCGTCGGGCTCGCGGTGGCGCTCCGGCGGCCGGGTGCAGGGCCCGCCGCGGCCGTCGGGCTCGCCGGTCTCGGCGCGGCGATCAGCGTCGTCGGTTCGGTGCTGGTCACGTCTGGCGCCACGGGCTTCGTGCTCGCGGGCTTCGTCTCGGGCGTCGGGTTCGCCTGCATCGGCCTGTGGCTCTTCGGCGCCTCGCCGTCGATGCTCTCGGGCGGCAACGTCTCGCCACGCGTCTCGCGGCTCGGCGCGGTCGCCGGGCTGGCGATGGTCACTGGCATCGTCGGGCTGCCGGGCATCGCCCTCCGACTCGATGACCTGGCGACCCTGCCGGCATGGGCCTGGATCCCCTTCGTCGGCTGGCTCGGGACGTCGATCCTCTATCCGATCTGGGCGATCGCCGTCGGGCGCGCGGCGGCTTCACGATCGAGGGTTCCGCCGGCCGTCGAGGCAGGCGCCGCCTAGACTCGAGGCATGCATCGCCCGACGATGCGTGCCATCCGGGGAGCGGCCCGGCCGGCGGTCCTGCTGCTCGTGGTCGCCTGGCTCGCGGCCGCGTGCGCCGGCGCCGGGCCGGGCGGCTCGCCGACGGAGGTGATCGCCGCGTTCAAGCTCAGCAGCGCCGCCTTCTCCGAGGGTGGCGCGATTCCGCGCCAGCACACCTGCGACGGCCAGGACGCCTCGCCGCCGCTGTCGTGGTCGGATGCCCCGGCGGAGGCAACGTCGCTCGCCCTCGTCGTGGACGACCCGGACGCCGGCGGGTTCGTCCACTGGGTGGTCTTCAACCTCGCCGCGTCCGCGAGCGGCTCCCTGGCCGCCGGCTCCTCTGTCTCGCCCGATGCCCCGCCGCAGGGTCGAAACGGCTTCGGCCGGACGGGCTACGGAGGCCCGTGCCCGCCCTCGGGAACGCACCATTACGCGTTCCGGATGCTGGCCCTCGACGCGATGTTGCCGCTCGCCGGCACGCCGAGCGCCTCCGACGTCCTCGCGGCCGCGAGAGGCCACGTGCTCGCGGAGGCCAGGCTGACCGGGACGTACCGCCGGGCCGGCTGATCGCCGTCCGGCGAGCCGCGGGGTCCTCTGACGGCGCGTCGACCCTAGACTCGGGCCATGCGAATCGCCCACGTTCGCGAGGTTCACGCTCCGGCTGGCGCGCCATGGCGGCTCGCGCTCGCGACCGGGCCGTTGACCGGCGACCCCGGCCCTGACACGTGGCTCGACGCCGAGGTCGTGCGACACCGGCTCGTGGCAGCCGATCCGCGGCGAGCGCACAACGCCCAGCTGTTCCGGCAACCGCTCACCACGACCGATGAGCTGTTCGGGCGAGGCATCCGCCTGGCCGCGCTCGGCGAGCTGCTCGACGGCTTCGAGGCAAGTGGCGGCTCTCGCGGGCCCGACGACGAGGCGGTCCTCGAGGCGGGTGATCTTCGGTTCGGCCCGCCCGTCCTGCGTCCGCCGGCGTTCCGCGATTTCTATGCCTTCGAGCGACACGTCCGGACGGTGTGGGCGCGGCGCGGTGGCGAGATCCCCGAGGCCTGGTACCGCCTGCCGATCTTCTACTTCTCGAACGTCTCCGAGATCCGGGGGCCCGGCGACCCGGTCTGGGCGCCGCGCGGATCGAACGAGCTCGACTTCGAGCTTGAGGTCGGGGCCGTCGTCGACACGCCCCTGTTCGACGTCGGAGCGGACCGAGCCGAGGAGGGGATCGGCGGCTACTTCGTGCTGGCCGACTGGTCGGCGCGCGACCTCCAGCGCGACGAGACCGTCGTCCGGCTCGGGCCCGCGAAGGGCAAGGACTTCGCGACCTCGATCGGGCCGTGGATCGTGACGCCCGACGAGCTCACCTCCGCACGGGCGCGCGGCGCGACCGCGCCGGATCTCGTCATGACCGCTGCCGTGGACGCCGCGAGCGGGCGCGAGGTCGAAGTCTCCCGCGGGACCTGGGCGTCCGCGTCGTTCTCGTTCGGTCAGATGCTCGAGCGCGCCTCGACCGACGTGCATGTCCGGCCGGGCGAGATCGTTGGCAGCGGGACGGTCGGCGGCGGCTGCCTCCTCGAGGTCAGGGACGAGACGCTCGGCCGGTGGCTCGAGCCGGGCGACGAGGTGGTCCTGTCGATCGAGCGGATCGGCCGGCTGAGGACGCCGATCGTGGCGAGGCCTGCCGCGTGACCGCGTCCGGCGGCGCCGCGATGGCCGGGAGTCGGCCAGAGGGCAAGCTGCCTGATCCAGCCTTCCCGGTGCCATGGCTGCCCGAGAACCTCGATACGCCGGCGCTCGTCGTCGACCTCGACGTGGCCGAGGCGAACACGCGGCGCCTGGTCCAGCACGTGGCTGCCCGCGGCGCGACGCTCCGGCCGCACGCCAAGACCCACAAGAGCCTCGAAATCGCCCGCGGCCAGCTGGCCGCGGGCGCGGTCGGCCTGACCGTCGGGACGCTCGGTGAGGCCGAGGTCTTCGTCGCCGGTGGCTTCGACGACCTGTTCATCGCCTACCCGGTCTGGGCGGCCGGCCCGAAGGCGGCTCGCCTGCGGGCCCTCCACGAGGCAGCGCCCCGGATGCGGGTCGGGGTTGACTCCGTCGCCGGCGCCGAGCGCCTGGCGGCTGCCGTGGCGGGCACCGTGACTCCGCTCCAGGTCGTCATCGAGATCGACCCGGGAAACCGGCGGACCGGCGTGGCGACGCCCGAAGCAGTGATCGCGGTGGCTCGCGCCGCCGCCACGGCGGGCCTCGACGTCCTCGGGGTGTTCAGCCACGGCGGTCACGGTTACGCCAGCCCCGCGGCGCGCCAGACGGCGGCTGCCGACGAGGTCCGTGTGCTCACGGCGGCCTGCGAGGCACTCCGCACGGCCGGCTTCGAGTGTCGGGTCGTCAGCGCGGGCTCAACCCCGACGATGCTCGACGCCCTCGGCGGCCCGATCACCGAGATGCGAGCCGGGACGTACGTCCTCGGGGATCGCCAGCAGGCGGTGCTCGGGTCGATCGGCCCGGACACGGTGGCCCTGCACGTCGCCGCGACGGTGGTGAGCGAGGCCGTTCCCGGGCAGGTCGTCGTGGATGCCGGCGCGAAGACCCTCACCAAGGACGTCGCGCCATACCTGCTCGGCCACGGGGCCCTGCCTGCCTACCCGGAAGCCGTCATCGAGCGGCTCAGCGACTACCACGGGGTCGTCCGGGTGCCGTCAGGGTCGGCCGCTCCGCGGCTCGGCGAGGTGGTCGCCATCGTCCCGAACCACGTCTGCCCGGTGGTCGACCTGTTCGACTCGCTGGTCGGAGTCCGCGGCAGCCGCGCCGTCGGGACGCTGGCGGTCGACGCGCGGGGCCGTCGCGGCTGAGCGCCCGGGCTCAGCCTGCGGAGGGTTGCTCCTCGGACTCGGCGTGGTGCTTCTTGATGGTGTGGGCGTAGTCGGCCGGGAATGCTCGCATCAACCGCCGCAGCAGCCCGTGGAGCTGGGCCTTTTCCGACTCCGAGAGTGCCGAGGCGATGAGGGCCTCGCGGCGCGCCTGAGCCCCGACCGCGCGATCCCAGGCGGCATGGCCGGCGTCCGTCGGCTCGATGAGCTGGCCGCGGCGGTCACTCGGATCGGGAAGGCGCCGGATCAAGCCGGCAGCCTCGGCCTTGTCGAGGCGGTTCGTGATCGCGCCGCTCGAGAGGTGCAGGCCCTCGGCGAGCTGGCCCGGCGTCTGCCGATAGGGCGGGCCCGAATAGCGGAGGGCGCCGATGAGCCAGTAGTCGCGACCGTCCAGGTGGAACTCGGCGAGGGTGTCGTCCATCGAGCGGTCGAAATACCGCGCCAGCCGCTGGATCCGCTCGACGATGCCTTCCGTGGTGACGTCGAGGTTCGGGATCTCGCGCTTCCAGACGTCGAGCTTGGCGTCCATGCGGTCGGGCCGATCCGCCTCCTGCGCGGCCGTCGCCGCCGCCTTCGCCGTCGCGATCTTCCTTCGCCCGACCCTGGGCGCGACCTCGAGCGGTGTCTTCATGGCGTGAGTATTGGGTTAATGCCACTTCATGTCAAGCCACTTCATGTCAAACCTCTTGACATCAAACGATCGGTCCGCTACAGTACGCCCAGTAGTTCGGGATCAAGAGTCTTCGGATCAAACGGAGTGCCCGGACCCGAGAAGAGGAGGCTACCGAGATGCACGGGGACACGTTCCCTCGGGTGCCCGGGCTCCTTGCCCCGACCCCGGAGGCCCGCCGCGCCAACCTTCGCGAGCAGGACGCGCTCCTGCGCGACCGCCTCGCCCGCGAAGAAGCGGCGTACCGCGATCCATGCCCGCCCGTCCAGCGCCGCGACGTCGCCCGGCGACCGGTCCGCGCCGGCGCCGCCTGACGGGATATCTGGCTCGACCCGACCGGGTCGGGCTGTCCAACGCCAGCCGGGCGACCGCCGTCCAGCCCGGCTGATCCCAGCCTAGACTGACCTCCGCACTTCGCGGAGGTCAGTCGATTCATGTACTACGTCCGCCACGGCAGCGTCCCACGGCAGCGCCACACCCAGCACCGCGCGGCCGACGGCAGCCTCCACGCCGAGGAGCTGTTCGGGGTCGAGGGCTTCACCGGTCGGAGCTCGCTGCTCTACCACCTCGTCCCGCCGACGCAGACTCACCAGCTCGAGGCAGTCCGACGCGTGACCCTCGAGGCCGCGGACGAACCGGCGCATCGCCATCACCTGACGAAGACGGGCGCTCTCGAACCGACGGGTGATGTGATCAGCGGCCGGATCCCGCTGTACTTCAACAACGACGTCGTCTTCGGGGTCGTGCGGCCGGCCGAGGCGATGGCAGCCGGGACGTTCTACCGCAACGGGATCGCGGACGAGATGCTCTACGTCCACGAGGGCTCGGGCGTCTGCGACACGATCTTCGGGCCGCTGCGGTACGGCCCAGGCGACTACCTCGTCCTGCCGATCGGCACGACCTGGCGCCTCGACCCGGATCCCGGGTCAGCCCAGCGGATGCTGTACCTCGAGGCGCCGTCCGAGATCGAGCCACCGAAGCGCTACCGCAACGACTACGGCCAGCTGCTGGAGCACGCGCCGTACAGCCAGCGCGACCTCGACGCCCCGGACGACGTCCCGCCCCACGCCGAGACGGGCGAGTTCGTCATCCAGGTCCGCTCGACCGATCGGATCACCGCCTACCACTACCGCCACCACCCGTTCGACCTCGTCGGCTGGGATGGCTACCTGTGGCCGTTCCGGTTCAACATCGCGAACTTCCAGCCGATCACCGGCCGGGTCCACCAGCCGCCTCCGGTCCACCAGACCTTCCAGGCGCGCAACTTCGTCGTGTGCTCGTTCGTGCCGCGGAAGTTCGACTACCACCCGCTGGCGATCCCGGCGCCGTACAACCACTCGAACATCAACAGCGACGAGGTCATCTACTACGTCGCCGGCAACTTCATGAGCCGCCGGGGCGTGGAGATCGCGTCCTTCACCCTCCATCCCGCGGGCATCCCGCACGGCCCGCACCCCGGCACGGTCGAGGCCTCGGTCGGCAAGGAGGGGACCGAGGAGCTGGCGGTCATGGTCGACACGTTCCACCCGCTCCAGCTGACGAAGGCCGCCCTCGAGCTCGACGACCCGAAGTACCCGTACTCATGGCTGCCACCCGACGACGCGGCGGCTCACGCCTCCGAGCTCGCGGAGCGAGGCCCGGAGGCGTTCCCGGACTGACCGAGGGACTGTTCTCGCTCGCGCCGACGGCAGCTCGCGGTCGCGAATGGCGCGGCGGGCGATGACGGTGGAGGCGACGGGAGCGACGCCGGCGAGGAGGTCCTCGACGTATGAGGCATCGACCCGCCCGTCGAACGTGAAGTCCCGGCCATCGCCCCCGGAGCCACGGGCACCTCATTTCCCGGATTGAGGTGTCGCTACTTCGACGCTGGTGACGACGGGGTGGGGCTGACCGTGGACGACGGGTTACCTGTGCCCGCACGGAGCGTCACGATGGGTCCGTCGACCATGTAGTTGACCGCCGACTTGTAGAACGTGAACCGCCCAGGGGCGCACGTGTAGACAGCCGAAAACGCCGTGTCCGGCCTGGCCGGTCCCAGCGGAGTGCCGGTCGAATCGACGCTCAGCGTCTTCCTGGTGTCATCGGCGCTCGGCGTGAAGGAGAAGACGCGATTGGGGCCCGCTGGTAGCGTGCTCAGCGATCCCCGGCCGGTGCCCGTGACGGTGCCCTTGAACGTCTGGCCGGCCGACGTCAAGACGAGCGGCTGGGCTGCGTGCGTGTCGATGGTCACTCCGCCCTGGGCGTCGATGGTGAAGACCTCGCCGGCGCCGCCGCTGTACGCGATCTGCTCGTCATTGGCCGGGGAGTTCTCGTTCTGGGCGACCACCGTCCACGTCCCCACGAGGCAGGCGTCGACCGCAGTGGCCGAGGTCGCGGGCGACGCCGTCGCGGTGGGGGACAAGGTGGACCCACCGCATGCGGCAAACGCAGCACCAGCGAACGCCAGCAGCGCGATCATGGGCCTTGAGACCATCGCTGACCGGGCGTGAATCAGATGCTTCATGGCGAACACGCTCCTTCTCGGGTCCCGCCTGGAGCCAGACGCGCTCCGTAACCGAAATTCGCTCAAGTCAGTACCTCCACGTGCTCAACTGAGATCCGGGCGCGCCGGAGGTTGGCTGAGCATCGGCAGGTCGCAGAGGGTCGGGTGGGCCTCGATCCCGCCCGCTGTCCGGGGTCACGGACGCACCCGCCATTACCGCGTTGCGGCGGGGCTGGACGCCGCACTGGGCGCCTGGCTCTCGGCCGGGGCGCTGGCGGGTTCGAGCGTGATCGAACCGAGCCACGTCAGCGCGTCGCCCGTGGTGATGTGACCGTCGATCGTGAAGGTGTAGCCGCGTCCGCCGGCGATGACCTCCACGCCGTAGATGTACCCGCCGAGCTCGGCGAGCGCATCGCAGCCGTTGATGCTGACCACGGCTGGCACCGGTTGG
>DATEZX010000193.1:0-5439 GCA_035255225.1 Candidatus Limnocylindrales bacterium | reverse complement strand
ACGAGCGTGTTCGCGGTCCCGAGATCGATCCCGATGTCGCGGGAGAACAGGCCGAGGAGGCGGTCGAGCATGCCCAGGGCGGGGGTTCCTCAAGCGTGGGGCGTGGCCGCGCGAGACGGGCGCGGGGACGCGAAGTATAGCCGCGACCCCCACTCAGGCGGCCGGGGGCGTCCGCCCGTGGTCACCTCGATCGAAGCACACGCCGCGGTCACGCAGCGAGACGTAGGCGTCGTGGCCGACGACGAGGTGGTCCAGGACGTCGATGTCCAGGAGCCGGCCGGCGGCGAGGGCTTCGGCGGTCAGGTGAAGGTCGTCAGGCGACGGCGTCGGGTCGCCGCTCGGGTGGTTGTGGGCCAGGATCACCCCGGCCGCGTCGAGGCGAACGGCGTCCCGGAACAGCTCGCCGACACGGACGAGCGACGCCGACACGTTGCCCTGGTAGGCCGTCACCACGCGCAGCACGACGTTGCGTGTGTTCAGGACGACAACCCGCAGCTCCTCGCGCTCGAGGCGGCCCATCTGGAGGACGAGACGGTCCGCCAGGTCGCGCGGGCTGCGGATCGTCCAGCGGCCGGACGGCCAATCGGCGAGCAGCCGCCGGCCCAGCTCGAAGGCCGCCTGGAGCTGGGCGGCCCGCGCCACCCCCACGCCGGGGACGGCCTCGAGCTCCGGCCCGCTCGCGCGCGACAGGCCCGTCAGGCCGTCAAAGGCCGCGAGAGCATCCGTCGCGAGATCGACGGCCGAGCGGCCCCGGGCGCCCGAGCCCCACAGGAGCCCGATCAGCTCGGCGGCGGTGAGGCCGCCCGCGCCACGAGCCTGGAGCCGCTCGCGGGGCCGCTCCGACGGCGGCAACTCGCGGATCGCTCGGCCGCGCGGTTCGACGAGCGCCAGGCCGTGCAGACGATCGACCATGCCACGCCTCCGCGAAGGCCTCCCCGAGCCGGACGGCGAGGGAGCCCCCGAGCCCGGACGACGAAGGCCCGCCGATTCCCTCCGCCATCCGGACCCGGGGACGTCTGGAGCCTACGAGACGGCGGTCACCACGGCCTCACCGCCCGGTCGACGGCGGCTAGGCCGCCGCTTGGCTGACCTCGCCGAGGGCGATGAGGATCGCGTTGAACGCCGCATGGAGGCCGACCGGCGCCCAGATCGAGCGCGTCCGCACGTACAGGTAGCCGAGCGCGAACGCGACCGGGAGCCGCCCTGCCGTCGCCACCACCGCGAGACCGGCAGCCTGGCCAAAGGAGCTGCCGCTGATCGTCAGCACGTGCACGGTGGCGAACAGCAGCGCACTTCGGGTGATCGCGGCCGTCGGGCCGACCGTCCGCAGCCAGGCGGTCAACGCCGCCGCCCGGAAGACCGTCTCCTCGGCCAGCGGTCCGATCGCGGCGCCTGCCAGGAGGTGCAGGCCGAGACCGGAGGCCGTGCCCGTGGGCGGCAGCGGGCTCGGCGGCGGCGTTTGGCCCACGAGCGGCACGATGACCAGCGCGACGAGGCTCGTCAGGACGATGACCGGGACGGCCCAGACGGCTCCTGTCAGGAGGCCCTCGGCGATCCGACGCGGGTCGCGGCTGAAGCCCATGTCGGCCCACGTCAGGGCCCCGGATCCGACGACCATCAGCCGGACCATGCCGATGAAGACGACGGCCTGGACGGCGACGCTGATCAGGTCGCCCAGCGGCCGCTCGGCCGGTCCGAACGACACGCCAATCGCCTCGAGGGCGATCCCGAGCAGGGCCGCGACGAGGAGCGTCGCGCTCACCGTCGCGCCGAGGAGCAGCACCGGGGCCGGGCCGCCGTAGGGCTCCCCCGCGGCCTGGCGCTCGATCGCCTGCGAGCCGCCGAGCAGGACCAGGCCGCCGGTGAGGGCGGCCAGTCCGGCGAGGAGGATCAGGGCGGTGATCGTGCTCGGTGCGGCGAGCAGGCCGACGGCGACAAACCCCCCGCCGACGATGGTTCCGAGCCACCCGCCGACGAACAGGGCCGGCGCACGCCGGCCTTCGATCGTGAACCGGAACAGGCCGAATGGCGGCCGCGCCGGGGTCATCTCCGGCGGCTCGGCTGGTGGCGCCGCGTCAGCCGGCGCCGGGTCGATCAACGCTCGGGCAGCGTGTCCGCCGCGCGCCCGGTGCCGCGGACCGACGTCCGGATCCGGGTGCTGATCGACTCGGCCTCGCCCGCCGGCAGAGCCTCGCGCGTCGGGAGGCTGACGATCGGCGCCGCCGACGAGGCGGCGATCGCGTCGTGACGCTCGAACTCGCGGCCACACCACGCGCACAGCGACCAGTCGAGACCGACCAGGCGGGTGCAGTTCGGGCAGACCCGGTTCAGGCGAGTCCGGCAGGACGGGCAGATGATCCAGGCAGGGTCGACGCGCCGCTCGCAGGTCGGGCAGTGCGGGATGGCCTCGATCTCGGCGAGCATCGCCTCCTCGGCGAGGTTCCGCTCGTAGACGTCGCCGATGCGCTCATGGGGTCGGACGATCCGATACGTGAAGACCGCGAGCGGAAAGAGGATCGGCGTGAAGGCGATGATGAAGGTCGCGGCGAGGTACGGCGCCACAGCGTTGTCCGAGCGACCCTGCATGTCGCGGAAGGCCCAGTAGGCGGACGCGAGCCAGAGGACGACCCAGTAGATGGCGAAGAGCTGGAACCCGAGCTGGAGGACGGGGTTGTCGAACACCGAGCCGACGGCGTCGCCGATCGTCTGCAGGATCTGGTCCATCGGGTTCGGGCCGCCTCCATGCCTGCGCCGTGCCGCGCTCCGGCCTCGGGCCGGGGCAGTGTAGCAGGGGCCCAACTCGCCCCCGCGCCCTCGCGATGACGCCGCGGGCATCGGCCGCGTGACGGCCAAACGGCCGGCGTGAGTGGCTGGGGCGGCCGGTCACCAGGCCCGGATGCCGTGGACGACGGTACCCCCGGCGACCTCAGGGCGTTCGCAGTCCTTCCGCGGTCCAGGCCGCGGCGCGAAAGGCGAGGCAGATGCCCAGGAGGCCCAGGCCGGACGCCCACGTCGCCACAAGCAGCGCGAGCGCGATCGTCACGGCCCACGAGTCGGCGCGGTCGACGATCAGCGGCCACAGTCGATCGTAGGCCTGGGTCGACGCGAGCCACAGGCCGACGAGCGGTACGCCAACCGCGAGGCTGGTCAGGGCGAGGGTGGCGAGACCGGACGGGCGCAGGACGCCGACGAGGCCTCCACCGACGGCGAGCGCGAGGGTCTCGCCGGCGGCGAGGCGCCGGATCGCGATGCCGCCCCAGGCCTCCCCCAGCAGCCAGGTCGCCACGATCGCGGTGACGGCCAGCGGCGCCCGTGCGGCCACGCGAACGGGCAGGGCTTCCGCGCCTGACGGCGCGAGCAGCTCCGCGTAGGTCGCGCCCGCCAGCGCGAGGCCACCGACGACGACCACGACGAGCGTCGGGAGATGGACGATCAACCGAGCGAGGACGGCCCGACCGAGCGGCAGACGAAGCCGACGCGACCCCGGCTCGGTCGTCTGCTCCGCCATCGCCTCGACGAGGTCGCCCTCGAGGCGGACGCCGATCGTCGTCGAGACGAGCAGCGCCAGCGCACCCGAGACGAGGAGTCGGACGGCCAGCTCGACGAGCGCCGGGGTGATGTCGCCCGGCGAGTCGCCCGTGAGGCTCGGATCGAGGTGGAGCGCGACCTGGGCCGGCGTCGGGAGCGCGACGATCGCCGGCAGGAGGACCACGACTCCGCCGCGAACCAGGAACGATGCCAGCGCGGCGAGCCACCACCGGCCTCGTCCCACCGTTGCGAGGAAGGCGGTCCGCATCGCCGCCGGCCACGTCATCGCCGGACGAGCGACTCGGCCGCTCGACGGAATGCCGTCAGGACCTCCGTGGCCAGGTCGTTCGGGCGCACCGTGGCCGCGCGCGCCGGCTCCCACCGGAACCCCGCGCGGACGATCGCCGGCGCGCGCCAGGGTCGCTCCGGATCGACCGGCGGAATCACCGGTGCGAGACGGATCTGGAGCCGCCCCGCGTCCTCGAGGATGTACCCGGACAGGCTGCCGGCCATCGCCATCCCGAGGCGAGCCGCCGGCGGCTCCGGAGGCGGGCCTCCGGGGGTGAGATCGTCGAACCGAGCCAGGGCCACGCCGTCGGCGAGCCACAGCACGGCCACCCACCAGGCATCGGTAGATGCGGGCCGGCTCATCCCGGCCACGAACCGCCGCTGGCCGATGCGCAGCTCCTGCTCGCGGAGGAAGGACGGGCCCGGGACGGGAAGCGGATCGGTCATCGCGGCGTGGTCGAGCGAGGAGTCAGCCCCCCGGAGCAGCCTCCGCGTCCAGGGGATTGGCGGACGCACTCTGGGCCGGCCCGTCCGGGTTCGCGGCGGCAGGCGCGGCGTCGCTGGCGGCCGCAGGCGTGTCCGCGTGCGCGGCGCGAGCCTCCTCGGCCGCGGCAAGGGCCTCCGCCTCAGCCCCCGGGGCCACTGCGCGCGCGTCTCGGCCCGCGTCCATCGCCGCCACCCGGGCGTCGGCGGCACGCTCCTCGAGCTCGGCCTTGAGGGCCTCGAGCTCCAGGCGCTGCATCTCTCGCCGGACCTCATCCGACGGGGGAGCGATCGAGTCCGCGCCTGAGCCCTCGAGGGCGCGAGCGCCCGCGGCGGCGAAGGCGGCGGTCGCCGCGAGGTCGATCGTCGGCGCCGGCTCGGTGTCGACGTCGGCCAGCCAGCCGACGAGGCGGTTCGGTCGCGCCAGCTGGCGGCGCATGCCGAGCACGGGGTCGACGTGGGTCACTCCGGGAATCTCGTCCTGAGCGCTCGCGGCGGCCTCGCGGAGCGCGGCGCCGCACGACGGGCAGCGCTCAGCAGCTGCGGGCACGACGCTGGAGCACCACGGGCACCGCGGCTCGGCGGCGCCCGGGACGCCCCCGGTGGTCTCGGTCACGACGAGAACCCTACTCCCACTCGATCGTCGCCGGGGGCTTCGAGGAGATGTCGTAGACCACGCGGTTGACGCCGCGCACCTCGTTCACGATCCGGCTGCTGATCTTCGCCAGGACCTCGTACGGCACCTTGGCCCAGTCGGCGGTCATCCCGTCCTCGGACGTCACTGCCCGGATGGCCACGACGTTGGCGTAGGTCCGGTAGTCGCCCATGACCCCGACGCTCTGGACCGGGGTCAGGATCGCGAACGACTGCCACAGGCTGCGGTACAGGCCGGCGGCCTTGATCTCGTCGATGACGATCCAGTCGGCCTCGCGCAGGGTGTCGAGGCGCTCGGCGGTGACTTCGCCGATGACCCGGATCGCGAGGCCGGGTCCGGGGAACGGCTGGCGGTGGACCATCGCCTCGGGCAGGCCGAGCTCGGTGCCCACGGCTCGGACCTCGTCCTTGAACAGGTAGCGCAGGGGCTCGATGAGCTGGAACCGGAGGTCGGCCGGGAGGCCCCCGACGTTGTGGTGGGTCTTG
>DATEZX010000192.1:0-2982 GCA_035255225.1 Candidatus Limnocylindrales bacterium | reverse complement strand
GGGCGGGCTGACGCCGAACGGGATCCGCGTCGGCCCGGTGTACACGCCGCCGGAGCTGCGCGGCCGCGGCTACGCGAGCAACCTCGTCGCCGGGGTGTCGCAGCTCCAGCTCGACGCCGGCCGGACGTTCGTGTTCCTGTTCACCGACCTCGCCAACCCGACGGCGAACAAGATCTACCAGGAGATCGGCTACGAGCCGGTGAACGACGTCGACGAGTACGAATTCGACTGACGCCGCGTACCGGAACGCAACCTTCGCGGCACCCGCCCGACGCCGACGAGCGCCGCTCACGACCCGACACTCGTGCCCACGACCCGGGAGAGGCCGGGACGCAGCAGGGGGCCCCGCCATGTCGCTCGAGATGAACCAGCAGCCACGCCGGCTCCGTTCCGTCCGCGACGGCCAGAGCGCTCCCGTGACCTGTGCCGCGTGCGGCTGCCGGCTGGAGCCGAGCGGCACCGCCGACGCCGCGCCGTGGTTCCACTTCGGTCGGATGGGCGGCCGCGATGCGCGCGGCGATCGGCCGGCGTGCATCGAGGCGCCGCACGACAGGAACGGGCAGCCGATCCTCGCCGCCTGACGCCGGCGCGCGGGCCGCTGCGCGGCGGGCCCTGCGCCAAGCCCGAGCCCGGCGCCAAGCCCGAGCCCGCTAGGTCGAGGTCCTCGGCTCCACGAGCCAGCACGCGGCCGCCTGGCCGCCACCGACATCGATGAGCGGCGGTTCCTCCACCCGGCAACGATCGAACACGAGCGGGCAGCGGGTGTGGAACCGGCAGCCTGCCGGGATCGCGGACGCGTCCGGCGTCTCGCCGACGAGGATCGTCCGCTTCGCGCGCTCGCCGGCCGCCGGCGGCTCGGGTGAGGGCGCGACGGACACGAGCGCCTGCGTGTACGGGTGGCGGGGGGCCGTGATCACGCGGTTCGCCGGCCCGACCTCCATGATCTTGCCCAGGTACATCACCGCGACGCGGTCGGCGATGACCCACGCGATCGACAGGTCGTGGGTGATGAACAGGTAGGTCAGGCCGTGCTTGGCCCGCAGGTCGAGCATCAGGCGCAGCAGCTCCGTCCGGATCGAGACGTCGAGCATGCTCACCGGCTCGTCGGCGACGACGAGCTCCGGTCCCAGGACCAGCGCCCCGGCGATCACGACGCGCTGGCGCTGGCCGCCGGACAGCTGGTGCGGGTAGCGCGCCGCGTAGTCCTCGGGCGGACGGAGGCCCGCGTCGTCGAGGGCCTTCAGGACGAGGCGCTCGCGCTCCTCCGCGGAACCCCCGAGGCCGTTGACGACGAGCGGCTCGGCCACGAACTCGCCGATCGTGTGCTTGGGGTCGATCGTCTCGTACGGGTCCTGGAAGATGAGCTGCACCCGCCGCCGGTAGGCACGCAGCCGGCGCACGCCCCAGGCCCTCGAGACGTCCTCCCCGTCGAAGGTGATCGTGCCGGCGGTCTGGCGGGTCAGCTTGACGATCACGCGCCCGGTGGTCGTCTTGCCGGACCCGGATTCGCCGACCAGCGCGAGGATCTCGCCCTGCTCGATCGTCAGGTCGATGCCGTCGACGGCACGCACGACGCGGCGCGGCCGGCGGAGGAGCGAGTCGAGCAGGCCGCGGCGGATCGGGAACTGGACCTCCAGCCCGGAGATCCTGAGGAGCTCGGTCATGCCGGCGAGCTCGGCCGGGCGCTCGATGTGGCGCCCGATGTGGCGCCCGACGCCGCGACCGTCTCGACGTCGCCCGCCGGGAAGAGGTGGCACGCGACGCGGACGCCGTCCGCGAACCGGCTCTCGGGCGGATCGACCTCGCGGCAGATGTCCATCGCGAACTCGCAGCGCGGCGCGAAGCGGCAGCCGACCGGCGGCTTGATCAGGTTCGGCGGCTGGCCCGGGATGACCTCGAGCGTGCGCCGATCGGCGTGGATGCTCGGGAACGCGCCGAGGAGCTTGCGCGTGTACGGGTGCCGCGGCGCGGTGAACACCCGCCCGACAGGGCCCTCCTCGGCGAGTCGCCCGGCGTACATCACCAGCACGCGGTCGCAGGTCTCGGCGATGACCGACAGGTCGTGGGTGATGAGGATGAGCGACAGGCCGAGGTCGTTGCGGAGCTGCTCGAGCAGCTGCAGGATCTGGGCCTGGACCATCACGTCGAGCGCCGTCGTCGGCTCGTCGCCGATGACGATGGCGGGGTCGCAGGCGAGGGCCATCGCGATCATCGCGCGCTGGCGCATGCCCCCGGACAGCTCGTGGGGGTACGCGCCCGAGCGCTTGCGCGGGATGCCGACGAGGTCGAGGAGCTCCTCCGCACGGGCGCGCGACGCGGCGTCCGACTGCCCCAGCCGCTCGCGCACCGGCTCGGCGATCTGGTCGCGCACCCGGCGGACGGGGTTGAACGCGTTCATCGCCCCCTGGAACACGATGCTGATCTCGCGCCAGCGGTAGCGCTGCATCGCCCGCTCCGACTTGGGCACGAGGTCGATGCCGAAGAGCTTGACGCTGCCATCGACGATCCGGGCGTTCGATGGCAGGAGCTTCGTGAGCGAGAGCGCGGTGGTCGTCTTGCCGCAGCCGGATTCGCCGGCGAGCCCGAGCGCCTCCCCATCGGCGAGCCCGAACGACACCCCGTCGACGGCGCGCAGCCAGCCGCGCTCGGTCCGGAAGTGCGTCTTCAGGTCGCGCACCTCGAGCAGGGGCGCGTTCGGATCGGCGAGCTTCGGCAGCGGCCACTGCCGGCGGCTCGCCGGGCGGACGACGGGCGGCCCCGGGCTGGCCTGCGCGGTGCCGTGATCCGTCGCGGCGCCGTGATCCGTCGGGGCGCCGTGATCCGTGTCCGTCATCGGCGGCTCGACAGCTTCGGGTTGAGGATGTCGTCCAGCGCGGCGCCGAGCAGCGTGAACGCGAACACGACGAGCACCACCGCGGTCCCGGCCGGGACGAAGTACCACCATGCACCGAGGCCCGCCGCGCCGACCGTCCGCGCCGCGTC
>DATEZX010000191.1:0-30797 GCA_035255225.1 Candidatus Limnocylindrales bacterium | reverse complement strand
CCCGCCACAACGCCATCGTCGCCAGGCTCCGCCCGAAGCTCGAGCCGATGGGCGGCACCGGCCACATGGTCTTCGCCAACGCCGCGGATCCCCGCGAGTTCCTGGCGATGGACCGCTGGGACTCTGAGGAGGCGCTCGCGGCACTCCAGGACCCGGCCGTCCAGGCCGAGATGGCGTCGCTGTTCGACGGTCCGCCCCAGGTCACGGTCTGGGCGGTCCGCGACGGCTGGACCGCCTACTGAGCCCGACGAATGTCCTCGCCGGCGCCGCGGATACGCTGGCGCCGGCGAGGGGACTCTCGTTCGAGGCGGCGGAGCGGCGGCCGACCGGTGGCGGCGCATTCCGGCCTTCGCCACGCTCCTGCCAGCGTTCCTGGACGACCTGCGGCAGACGCTCGGCGCCGACCTCGTCGGCGCATACCTCTATGGCTCCGCCGTGGCGGGCGGGTTCGAGCCGGCGTTCAGCGACCTCGACCTCGTCGTCGTGACGGCTCGGTCGGTCGATGACCTCGACTTCGGCGTCCTGGCAGGCCTCGTGGACCGGCTCGCGGTCCGAGAGCCCGGCTGGGCCGAGCGACTCGACATTGCGTTCGTCGGCCGACCGACGCTCGCCTCATTTCGGCAGGGCGGCGCGCTCGTCTCGATCAGCCACGACCTGCCGCTCCAGCGTTATGACGACGCGGACACGTGGCTCCAGACCTGGTACCTCGCTCGCGCGGCGGCCACGCCGCTCGTCGGGCCACCGGTCGGTGAGGTGATCCCGCCGATCGCGTCCGGGCCCTCGCGCCGCGCGTCGTGAACCCGCCGGCCCGGTGAGCCTGCCCGGCGCGTGAGCCTCGTGCTCGCCCGTGGGAGGCCGAGCTCCGCGAGGCGAAGGCGGACTAGCCCAGGAACGCCTTCGCGGCCGCGACGAGCTGCGGCGAGGCGAAGATCGAGTAGTGGGTCTCCCCCGGAATGACCGCGAAGGCATGGCCGCCATCGGGCCGGCCGGAGCCGTCCCAGTTGCCGTCCCGCTGGCCGCCGCCGAGCGACTCGAAGAGCTCGACGTAGTGGCGCGGCGGGGCCCCGTCGGCGTCGGCGCAGGCGATGAGCGTCGGCACCCGGAGCGAGGCGTACTCGGCGCGGTAGTCGAACGGGCTCCGAATCCAGGCGCCCATCTTGTCGAGCAAGCGCCCGAAGTCCTCGGCCCGCGGCGCGACCCGGTGGTAGAGCTCGTACATCGGCGTGCCCCGCATGAATTCGGCTGCCGCTGCGCCGAGCCGGGCGGACTGGGCTCGCAGCTCCGGATAGGTCGCGTCGCGGTAGGCGTGGGCCGAGACGATGATCGCCTTACCGATGTGCTCGGGATGGGCGGCCGCAAGGTGCAGCGCGACGCCGCCGCCGAGCGAGTAGCCGAGCACATCCGGCTTCGCGAGGCCGAGATGTCGAATGAGCTCGGCGACGTCCTCGGCCATCGCCCGCGGGTCGATCGGGCGGTCGACGTCGGCGGTCCGGCCATGGGCCTGGAGATCGACGGTGATGACCCGACGATCCTCGGCGAGGGCCGGGATGACCGGGTCGAACATCTCGCCCGAGCCGAGACCACCGTGGAGCAGGATCAGGGTCCTCAGCGGCGCGGCGGCCCCATGCGCCGGCGGGGTGAAGGTCTCGTAGTACAGGTGCACGCCGTTGACGTCGGCGTAGGCGCCGTCGCCGCGCTTCGTGGCGACCCAGGCGTCGGCCGTCTTGGATGCGACTCCGGCGGCATCCGCCGGGGCGGCGGAGGCGATGGGCTCGGTGGTCATACGGGACGCTCCTTCTCGGATCGGTCTAGGGTCCTACGAACACGTCGAACGAGCGTTGCGGGGATCGACATCCGCAACGGCGTTCGCGTCGAGGAGGGTGCCCCGTGAACGAGACGGCACGTGTCGATCCGGCCAACCCATGGGGGACGTTCGTCGACGTGAAGTTCGGACCGCTCGAGCGGTTCGACGCCTCCGCGATGGCCGACGCCAACGCCCTGCCCTGGTGGAATCAGACGCTCGCCCGGGTGAACGACTGTGTCTTCCGACTCGGGGTCTTCCGCGGTGAGTACCCGTGGCACCGACACGAGGACGAGGACGAGCTGTTCTTCGTCCTCGACGGCGCCTTCGAGCTGGACGCCGAGGACCGCGACCCGACGCGACTCGAGCCCGGCCAGGGGATCGTCGTGCCGCGTGGGGTTCGCCATCGGCCGCGCGCGGCCGAGCGGACCGTCGTCGTCATGATCGAAGGCGCGGGGATCGTCCCGACCGGCGATTGATCGGGACCTGTGGCCGCCACAGCGGACCCAACGGCCTTCATGGCATCACGTCGTGATGATCGAAGCGCCGGTTGGTGCGACTTCGATGTCGATGTAAGGCCCGCTCGTCCGACGTCTGGGTAGAGTCAACCGAACTTGGAAGGAGCGCAGCGATGACCGCAACCACCGCAACCCAGCCGACGACCCACACGATCGACGCCCCGGGCGCGCGGATCACCTATGACGTCCGTCCCAATGACGCCACCATCGAGCCGCCGCTGCTGCTGTTCGGCTCGCCGATGGGCGCCGGCGGGTTCGTCACCCTCGCCAGCCACTTCTCGGATCGCACGGTCGTGACCTACGACCCCCGCGGCGCCGAGCGCAGCAAGCGCAACGACGATGCCGCCGAGTCGACGCCAGAGGAGCACGCCGACGACCTCCATCGCGTCATCCAGGCGCTCGGCGGCGGTCCGGTCGATGTGTTCGCGAACAGTGGCGGCGCGGTGAACGCCCTCGCCTGGGTGGCCCGGCACCCCGAGGACGTCCGTATCCTCATCGCCCACGAGCCTCCGTCCGCCTCGGTGCTCCCCGATCGCGAGGCGGCGGTAGCCGCGTGCCGCGACCTGCACGAGACCTACCTGAAGCGTGGCTTCGGGCCGGCGATGGCGAAGTTCATCGCCCTGGTCATGTTCCAGGGCCCGATCCCGCACGACTACCTCGATCGACCGGCGCCCGATCCGGCCATGTTCGGCCTGCCGACCCAGGACGACGGCTCGCGCGACGACCCGCTCGTCGGGCAGAACATGCCGTCCTGCCCAGCGTACGTGCCGGACTTCGACGCCCTGCGCCGGGCCCCGACGCGCATCGTCCTGGCAGTTGGTGAGGCGTCCGGCGAGACCATGGCGGCGAGGGCCGCGCGGACGATCGCCCAGAAGCTCGGGCTCGAGGCGGCGGTCTTCCCGGGCGATCACGCCGGCTTCCTCGGCGGCGAGTACGGCCAGACCGGCGAGCCCGACGCCTTCGCGGCGAAGCTTCGCGAGGTCCTGAGCGCCGCAGCCTGAGGAGGCAGCGATGGGCAAGGTGGTCACCGGCGGGACCGTCTCGCTCGACGGCTACATCGCCGGGCCGAACGAGACCGGCTTCGAGCACCTGTTCGCGTGGATGAACGGCGGCGACGTCGAGTTCCCGAGCGCGAATCCAAACGTCGGCTTCCGGCTGACGGCGACCGACCACGCGTACTTCCGTGAGTTCGCCGAGCGTGCCGGCGCGTTCGTCATCGGTCGTCGGGGGTTCGACCTGACAGACGGCTGGGGCGGTGTCCACCCGTTCGACAAGCCGATCGTCGTGGTGACGCATTCGGCGCCGGAGGGATGGATCGCCGCGCATCCGGACGCGCCGTTCACGTTCGTCACCGATGGGCTCCCGCGCGCGATCCAGCGAGCGCGCGAGATCGCGGGCGACCTGGACGTCGTCGTCACGGCCGGGAAGATCGCCAGCCAGTGCCTTGAGCTCGGCCTGCTCGACGAGATCTCGATCGACCTGGCCCCGGTGCTGCTGGGAAGCGGCGTGCGCTATTTCGAGCAGCTCAGCGCCGCGCCGATCCTCCTCGATGGGCCGCACGTGGTGCTCGAGGGCGCGCGGGTGACGCACCTCCGCTACGGCGTTCGCCGCTCCTGATCGCAGCCCGGCTCGCCCTGACCGACGAGAATGGCCGAATGCCCGAGCTCGTCCCGCCCGACGCTCGCTATCGCGCTTCGTTCGCCGCCGCGATGGCCGAGTTCGCGGCGGAGGGCCGCGGTGCCGGGGACGACCGGACGGTCATCGGCCACTACATCCGCGAGCAGGCCGAGGCCTGGGCGTCGGACGAGGCCTTCGCCGCCTTCTGCGCCGCGATCCGGGCCGAGCGGCTCGAGGAGACGCCCCGCCCGACCGGCATCGTGCCCGACACCGAGCTGTGGTACGTGGACGGCGATGAATACCTCGGCCGGATCGGGATCCGCCACAGGCTGACGCCCCGCCTGCTCGAGCAGGGCGGCCACATCGGCTACGACGTCCGGCCCTCGGCCCGTCGGCGAGGTCATGCCACAGCCATGCTCGGGGAGGCGCTTCGCGTGGCGCGTGGGCTGGGGATCGAGCGTGCGCTCGTGACGTGCGCCGTCCACAACGTCGGCTCGCGGACGGTCATCGAGCGCAACGGCGGGGTCCTCGAGGACGAGCGGAGGGGCACACTCCGCTTCTGGGTCCCGACCGCGCCCTGACGGGTCGCCCCTGCGAGGCGGCGCGGCCGCCTGAAGACGCTCGCAGCGCCGGGCTATGCCTCGGTGGTGCGGAGCTCGAACACCGGATGACGGGACGCGGCCCCGACCGGGTCGCGGGTGATGTCGGGCGCGACGAGCCGGAAGAACACGCGGGCGAAGAGCCGGCCCGCCGCCGGGAAGCGACGGATGTAGGCCGGCAGGGTCTCGCTGAAGAATCGTTCGGCGGCCTCGCGAGGCAGCTCGGTGGCCGTCACGTGGAGCGTCTCGCCGCTGACGTGGATGTCGGCCTCGCCGGCCGCCCGGAGGTTGCGCGTCCAGTTGACGTCGCCGTACGCGCCGATGATCCATCGCCGGCCGTCGGCTTCCATGACGGCCAGGGGCATCGAGCGTGGCAGGCCGCTGGTGCGGCCTCGGATGGTGACGAGGGTGTTCGGGCCCATCGGCATGCCACCGCGAAGCAGCGCATTGGCGAGCGGGTTCGAGATGCGGATCAGGGCCGGAGCCTGGGACAGCTGGTTCGTCATCAATCTGGTCCTCGGTCACGATTGGCGCAGGTGCGCACGTCAATCGGGTGACGGACCCGCGCCGGAGGACGTGACCGATGCTTGACGCAGATGGCTGATCCAGACCTCGCCGCCCGCTTCGAGGCCCACCGTCCCCATCTCCGGGCGGTGGCCTACCGGATGCTGGGCTCGCTGGCCGAGGCCGACGACGTCGTCCAGGATGCCTGGCTGCGCGCCAGCCGGGCCGACGCCACGAAGGTCGACAACCTCGTCGGCTGGCTGACGACGATCGTCGCGCGGCTATGCCTCGATCGCCTCCGGACCCGCGCCTCCCGCCGCGAGGACTCGCTCGAGGAGCGTCTCGCCGTCCCCGACCCCGTCATCTCCCCGGCCGAGGGCGTCGATCCCGAGCAGGAGGCCCTCCTGGCCGACTCGGTCGGGCTGGCGATGCTCATCGTCCTGGACACGCTCACCCCTGCCGAGCGCCTGGCGTTCGTCCTCCACGACACCTTCGCCCTGCCGTTCGACCAGATCGCGCCGATCCTCGGACGCACGCCCGTGGCGACGCGCCAGCTCGCCTCCCGCGCTCGCCGCCGGGTCCGTGGCTCGACGACCTCGACCGAGGTTCCGCTGGCGCGGCAGTGGCAGCTCGTCGACGCCTTCCTTGCCGCGGCCCGGAACGGCGACTTCGCGGCCCTCCTCCAGGTGCTCGATCCCGAGGTCGTGGCTCGGGTTGACCCGGGCGCCGCGCCGAGCCCGCTCGGGACGGTCCGCCGGCTCGACGGCGCCGAGCTCGTGGGACGGACGGCGATGGGCTTCGCCCGGCTGGCGCCCGGCGCTCGACGGGCGCTCGTCAACGGGTCCGCCGGCTTCGTCGTCTTCGTCGGCGAGCGGCGCTACGCGGTCCTCGGCTTCAACTTCGCCGGAGGCAGGATCTCCGAGATCGACATTCTCTTCGACCCAGAACGACTCGCCCGGCTCGACCTCGGAACGGTCAGTCGCGGAGCCTGATCAGGACCAGCGAGCCGAAGTACGCCACGGCCATGACCATGGCGACGAACGCATACGGCAGGTAGTCGCCGCCGCTGGCCTGGGCGACCACGAACGCCGCCAGCACGACGATCGCCGAGACGCCGAACGCCCACGTCGAGGCGGTCAGGTTGAACTGCATCCAGCGCTCGTCGACGGGCCGGCCGGCGAGCACGCTGACGGTCTCGCTGCGCGGGGCGACGAGCGTCACGACGATCGCGTACGCGATCGGGATCCCACCGCCGAGGAGGATCTGGATCGGCGAGCCGCCGGCAGCGACCTCCGACGCGCCCATGACCAACCCGACGATGAGCCCGACTGCCAGGACCGGGCTACGTGCGATCGACTGCATGGAAGATCTCCTCGATGGGCTTCCCGAAGAACCGGGCGATGGCGAAGGCCAGCGGCAGCGACGGCAGGTAGCGGCCGGTCTCGATGGCGTTGACGGTCTGGCGCGACACCGACAGCCTCGCGGCCAGCTCGCCCTGGCTCAGGCCGAGGGCCTCGCGAAGCCGCCGGACATCGTTCTGCACGGTGTCAAGGTAGCTTGACATCAGGCGACGTGTAAAGGACCTTTGTCACCTTTCGAGGTGACGCTCCTACCCCTGCGATGGCGCGGGGCTCGCGACCCCCACGCCCTGCGTGGCCGCCCTGGCGCGCTGGAGCGCCTCGACGTGCCAGACCACGATCAGGGCCACCACGAGGCCCACGGACTGGAAGGCGAAGACGACCGGGGCCCCGAAGCCCGCGATCTCGAGGAAGTCCGCGGTGCTGCCGAGGTAGTAGGCGAATCGGACGAGGATCGCGAACAGCGGGATCGGGGCCACCACCAGCGCCCAGGCCACGCCGATGAGGAGGTTGTCGCGGGCTCGCTCGTCGAGCTTCCGAATGACCTCGGCGGTCCGCGCGGGGAGCGAGTAGAGGTTGCGACCCGGGATGAAGGGCTCGTAGAACGCCCACCTCGGGCTGACCCGCGAGTAGCCGAGACCCAGCGCCGGGAGGTTCGCCACGAGCCGGCTGATCCAGAGCGCGTAGCTGAGCAGGGTCAGCACCGAGAGGAGCGGCACCGCGGCGAGGACCGGCAGCCACGCGGCCACGAGCTGGTCGGCGGCGTCGGCCTCTCCCGCGAGCCGCAGCTGGTCGACCTGGACCGCGATCCACAGACCGAGGATGGTGCCGAGGACGAGGACGAACGTCGCGATCGTCAGCCCGACCGCCCGCAGCTCAGAGCTCCGGTAGACGCCCGCGGCTTCGGGGATGGATTCCTCGTGGTGGACGCTGAGCTCCTCGGGCGCCGCAAGGGCGACCTCGCGGGGCGTGTGGCAGCGGTAGCAGCGCTCGGCGCGACCGGTGTTGACCGACCGGCAGTACCGACAGACCCACACCTCGGAGCCCGACATCCGTCACCCCTCGAGGGCGCATCGTAGACGGCCGCGGGTGGCGCAGGCACCGCCGCCATGCGATGGCTACGCCACCCTGCCAGGGCACCGCCACTCCGCGAGGGCGCGGCCACCCTGCGAGGGCACCGCCAACCGACGTGGGCGGGCCGGGTGTCGTCGGGTCAGCGCACCGGGCGAGGCGCCGACGCGCCGTCGTCGCCGTCAGGCGAGCCAGGGTCGCCCGCCGAGGCCTGCCGGGCGACCCCGCGGAGGCGCTCCATCCCTCGGCCGAGGGCGTCGCGGTAGGCCGGGTCGGAAGCCACCGCCTCGTCGTCATGCCACAGGCCGAGCGTCGCGAGCTCGCCGGTCCGACGGTCCAGCCGCAGGTCGGTCCGGCCAACGAGGCGGTCGCCCCACAGGATCGGGAGGTCGTAGTAGCCGAACTTGCGCTTCTCGACCTTGTCGTAGACGCCCCACTTGTAGTCGAAGTCCCACAGTCGGCGGGTCTGCTCGCGGTGATGGATCGCGGGATCGAGCGGTGACAGGAAGGTGACCTCCTCGCTCGTCGTCGGCCCGATCGGCCGCCAGCCACGAGGCAGGCGACCGGCGGCCAGCGTCTCGAGGGTCGGGACGTCGCCGGCCATCATCAGGTAGCGGCCCGTCAGGCCGTCGACCTCGACCTCGACGACCGTTCCGGCATCCAGCTGGCGGGCCTTCCAGGCGTCGACGTCCTTGCGGGTCAGCTCCTCGCGATGGAGGAGGTTGTTCATCCCGTTGAGCTTCGAGAAGCCCGACGTCTGGATCTCCTTGTGGAGCAGGAAGTCGTCGGCCTCGCCCTCGCTCACCTCCCGCAGGTGGCGCCGCGGCGCCACGGTGCTCGTCCGGGCGTAGACGCGCTCGAAGGTCGGTGTCCGGCGAACGACCATGGCCTCGCCGGTCCGCCAGAGGTAGTAGAGGGCGACGGCGCTGTCCTTCCGGCCGCGGTAGGAGTCCACCCGCCGCCGATCGCCCTGGGCGAAGGAGCGGTTGCTCAGCTCATGGCCCTTCGCCAGCAGCGCCCGCATCTCCGCGACGGCCTCGGGATGATCGTCGACCACCCAGTTGACCCAGCGGCGACCGCGGGAGCGGTGCATGAGGACCCGGTAGTACGGGAGCTCCTCGATCGGCCGGACCGCGAGCCAGCCACCGTATTCGAAGAACTTCCGGTGGTCGTAGGTCAGGCGGGCCCAGTCGTCCTCGTGGTAGCCGAGGACGCGGCTCGCGAGTGCGAGGTCGTGTGCCCGCGCGACGACCCGGAGCGGATCGAGCTGCAGGTCGCCCATCGCCCGCATCGCCTTCTCGGTGCCGCCGAGGCCCTGCCAGCGCCGGCCCGGCCACAGGCCCTGGCGGCCGAGGAGGAAACGCCGGGCGACGTCGCGGGAGACGCCGAGGGGGACGCGGGACGCAGCGCTCACCCCGGAAGCGTAACCGGTATGAGCCGCTCCGGGGGTGACGCTCGAGCGCCTCTAGGCGGTCCCGCCTCGCATCGCCCGCGGTCGCCCGGCCTTCGCCTCATACATCGCCGCGTCGGCGCGATGCTGCGTCTCGGTCAGGCGCTCGCCCGGCCGGCTCGTCGCCACCCCGACGGACAGGCGCAGGCCCCCGGCCCGAGGCAGGCGCTTCGCGGCGCCGGCCCGAAGGCGTTCGGCGAACCTCGCCGCTCCCTTCTCGTCGGTGACTGGCAGGAGGACCACGAACTCGTCACCGCCCACGCGAGCGACTCGGTCGACGGCTCGTGCCGTGTGGCGGAGGAGGTCCGCCGCCGCGCGGATGGCGCGGTCTCCCGCGGCATGACCGCCGCGATCGTTGATCGCCTTGAGCCCGTCGAGGTCGACGCTGGCGATCGAGACGTCCTCCCCGTAGCGGCTCCGCCGCGCCTCCTCGTAGGCGAGGATCTCGTCCCAGGCGGTCCTGTTGTCGAGGCCCGTCAGGCGGTCGGTCCGCGCCTCCCGCGCGAACCGGTCGCGCTCGGTCGTCAGGGCCTCGCGGGAGATGGCCTGTTGGAGCAGCGGCGACGCCGCGTCGGCGAGGGCGTGGCCGATGCGCTGGCAGAGGTTCGTGAAGCCCCGCGGCCGCGTCGCCGCATGGGCGACGACCAGGACGCCGAACGGCGTCGGGTGGCCGATCGGGACCGCGAAGCGAGCGACGAGCCCGGCGTCGCGCCCGAGGGCGTCGTCGGCCTCGCTCTCCAGCTCGGGCTCGAGGAGCGCTCCACGTTCGACGCGGCCGAACAGCCGCACGAGCGTGCCGCGGATCGCCTGTGCGTCGATCCGGGCCGGCCAGTCGCGGGTCACGATCTCGGCGACGAGGCGGCCGTTGGAGCGCACGAGGACCGCTCCCACCTCGCACGACAGTGGATCGGCCGAGCGTTCGGCGATGTGCCGCGCGGTCTCCTCGACGCTCCCCGTCTGGCACTCCATCAGGCCTCGGACGGCTTGGACGACCTCGAGCTCGGCGGCGAGCAGCTTCTCGGGGGGGACCTGCTGGAGCTCGGCGACGAGCCGGGCGGCGGCCGGCACGAGCGTGGCCTCGGACTCGAGGAGCGGCTCGTGGCCGCCGAACACGACCAGGTGGTCCACGCCCACCGGGACGGCGAACGCGTGGCTCGCCCAGTACGGCCCGACGACGCGGACCGGCTCCGTACCGCTGTCGAGCCGGGTCGGCCGGCTGGACTGGATGACCCGCGCGGAGAGCGGCTCGCCCTCGAGCGGCAGGTCGACGATACCCATCCAGCCGGCGCCCCGGCCGCTGCCGCCGACCAGGCTCATTCGATCGGTGGAGACCCGGAAGATCAGGGTGTCCATCGCCTCGGTGCTGCCCTCCCATGCGCGACCCGCGGCCTCTCGTGGGCCGCGAGCCACTCTAGGGTGGGTGCACGTCGGCACCGCCTAGCCCGTTGGTCGCCTCTGCGCCCACCGACAGTCCCCCTCGGGCGGCCTCGCTACCATCCGGACGAGGTCGTCCTGGACGAGGGCCACGCCGAGGTCGCGGGCTGGCTGCGTCGGGCGTACGAGGCGACTGGAGGGAGCGAGCGGATGCAGCTGCTGCACCAGGTCCTCGGGTTCGTGGCCATCGGCGGGGCGGTCGTCGGCATCGCCTGGTGCGCCTGGGTCGCGCTCCGGCCGTCGAAGGCCCTCAACGGCAGGTTCCTGGCCTGGTTCGGCTACGCGGTGGTCGCCCTCACCGTCGTCGAGGCCATCACCGGGGCGTTCAGGCAGGGCTCGGGTGGCACGCCCGAACCCGCCCACCCGTTGTTCGCCGGGCTGTCGGTCATCGCGATCCCCGTCACCCGGTACCTGAGCATGGTCGCCCCGCGGCGCCAGGCGTGGGTCTGGCTCGCGGGCTACGTCCTGCTCGGCGTCGCGGTCATCGGCCTCTTCCAGACGGGCTAGTCCGCGCCCCGGGGGCGCCCCGCCGCGATCGCTGGGTCAGCAGGCCTCGCCGGGGTCCATCGGCTCGAGCGTCAGGTTGTCGAAGAACGCGGTCAGGTCGGGGGTCGCGTCGGCCGACAGGCTCGCCCCGACCTGCACGTTGCCGCCGAGGTCCTTCCGCTCCACATGCCCGGCCGCCGTCCAGTCGTTGTCGGAATCGGCCGTGCGCTTCCAGTACGTGAACGTCGTGCCGGTCCGGCAGATCTTCAGGTCGGCCTCGTTGTCCGTCCATCGGCTCGCGACCAGGCGGCCCACACCATCGACGGTCGAGCCGGTCGCGACGGCGAGACCCGTCGCGTCGCCGCCGACCTCGAGGAGGACCCAGCTCTCGGTCGAGCTCTCGCGGCGGACCATGAGCCCGGCCATCTGGATCGAGCCGTCGCCGCCGGGATCCTTCGACGAGTCCGAGGTGCGGCTGGCACGGACCGTCGCCGTCAGCCGGAAGTCGCCATCCATCGTCGTGTAGAACAGGACTCCCAGCCTGGTGCCCGACCACGCAGCCCGTTTCTTGAGGGTCATCCCGAAGCCGGTCTGCGTCGGGCCGATGTCGAGCGCGGTGGGGTTGATCGTGCGCCAGCCGTCGAAGCCCGGGATCGAGCTCGAGGCCGGCCCGGTCGCGGTGGACGACCCGGTCGATTGGCTGGTCGAGGTCTGGCCGCCCGTGGACGTCGACGACGAGGTGCTGCTGCCCGTGCCGGGCGACCCGCTGCTGGTCGTGCCGCAACCGGCGATGACGAGGACGCTCGCGAGGATGACGACCGAACCGAGTCGCCGGGTCACGGCCCGGACGATAGCGGCTTTGCGCGAAGGCGTGACTCGTCGCCCAGGGGCCGGGCATTTCGGCGGGCAGGCCTCGGACCGCAATCCGCGACCTCACGCGCCCCCGGACGCGCGTAGGCTTCGGGCGTGCAGATCCACGCTCTCCTGCTGTCCGACAACGCCCAGGCGGTCGACGGCAAGCTCTACATCCTGGGTGGCGCCTGGAACATGCTCCGGTTCGCCGACTTCCCGGCATCGGTCATGGTCGGGATCGCCGTCGCGATCGACGTCGACTGGACAGAGACGAACCGCCGTCACCACCTCGACATCCACTTCGAGGACGCCGACGGTCACGAGATGGACCCGCACATCGGCGCGGACTTCGAGGCCGGCCGACCGCCGGGCTCGATTGCCGGCGCCGAGCTCCGGATCGTCCTCGCCGTCAACGGGCCGCTGAACGTGCCCGCGCCCGGTCAGTACTCGGCGGTCGCGTCGGTCGGCGGGGTCGAGCTGGCGCGGTCCCGCTTCCAGGCGATCCACACCGGGCCGGAGCCCGCGGCACGCCCGAATGAGCCGGGCCCGCAGCGCCAGAACTGAGCCGGACCCGACCCCGGACGCGGCGCCTCGGACGGCTCACCCTCACTGAGCCTCGACCGGTCTGAGCCCCGAAGCGCACTCGCGCCCGTAGTCCCTCCGGGCCGTGGCGCGCTGGCACCATTGGGTCATGGTTCGGTGGGGTCCGGGACGACGACCCTTGGCCCGTGCGATCCGACGCCCTGCGCCCTCGCCTGCCCGCGACCGCCCTCGTCGGGGCGATCCTCGCCGCGCTCCTGCTCTCGGGCCTGACGACGGACGTCGCCGCCGGGGCGACCACGATGACGCCGAGGTGCGACTACGCGAGCCTCCGGACGGGGCCCAGCACGACGTACGCCAAGAAGGCCTCGATCCGGCTCGGCACGACGGTCACCGTCGTCGCCACGGTCAGCGGCGGGAGCTACGGCACGACCTGCGTGACGATGGTCTACGGCTCGAGCTGGTACCGCATCAGTGCCGTCAACGGCCGGTCGGTCATGTCGCTCTACGGCGTGACGTACGTCTACGGCGCGTCGAAGGTCTACAAGGCCGTCCTGGCACCGACCCCGACACCCAGCCCGACCGTCGCCCCGGCGGCCAGCGCTTCGCCGACCGCGGCCCCCCCGATTGCTCCAACCGCGCCGTCCGCCCCGCCGTCGAGCGCGCCGTCGGCGGATCCGAGCTCGAGCCCGTCGGCCGCGCCGTCGGTCACGCCGTCCCCCTCGCCGTCGACGTCACCGCTGCCCGACGGCGTGACGCCGCTGGGTGACACGATCCAGTTCTTCGGACGTGGCTGGGGCCATGGCGTCGGGCTGTCGCAGTACGGGGCCTATGGGCGAGCCAGCGCCGGGCAGTCCGCCGCGACGATCCTCGCCCACTACTACACCGGCACGACCCTCGGGACGGTCGCCAACGCCAACGTCCGGGTCCTCGTCCTGTCGGGCTTCTCCGGCACGACGAGCAACCCCCTTCGGATCTACGGCCGGCTCGGAAGCTGGACGATCGATGGCGTCAGTGCGACCTTCCCGGTCGATGCGCAGCTCAAGGTGACGCGCGACCTGACGACGACCACCGGCTGGCGGATCGCGGTGACCGCGGCCAACGGCACGACGCTCTACAACGCCGGCGCACCCTCGTCCTCGTTCTACGTGCGGCCGGGCTCGGGCGCCGTCCTGCAGCTCTACTCGAAGCCGTCGTACTACGACCACTACCGCGGCACGCTGCGGGTCATCGCGACGTCGAGCGCGACCCTGAACGTCGTCAATACGGTGCCCTTGGAGACCTACCTCCGCGGTGCCGTCCCGGCGGAGATGCCGGCATCGTGGCCAGGCGAGGCGCTCAAGAGCCAGGCGATCGCCGCGCGCACGTACGCCGCCTACCGACTCCACCCGACGTCCGGCACGTGGGACGTCTACGACGACACGCGGTCGCAGGTCTACCGCGGCTATCTCGCCGAGAAGAGCAGCACCAACAGCGCCATCGGCGCGACGGCCGGCAAGGTCGTCCGGACGAGCACGGGCTACCTCGCCGACACGCTGTACCACTCGTCCGATGGCGGCTGGACCGAGAACAGCGAGAACGTCTTCGTCTCGCCGACCGGCGCCGTCACGTCCGGCAAGGTCAGCTACCTGCGGGGCGTCTCGGACCGGGCGCCGGACGGCAGCTCGTACGACAAGGCGTCGCCCTACGCAGCCTGGCACACCGCGAGCTACACGCTCGCCCAGATCCAGGCGGTCTTCGCCGGCGACAGCCGGACGAACGTCGGGACGCTGATCGGGCTCGACCTCCGGAACCGTGGCGTCTCGGGCCGCCTCATCAGCGTCACGCTCTACGGCGCCAACGGCACGACCAAGAAGGTCTCGGGCGGCGTCTTCATCGCGGTCTTCAACAGCGAGACGGGGGCCGACCCGGTCATGCGGAACACGCTCTTCAACCTGAGCCCGATTCCGTAGCCCGATCCCAGGGGCCGCGGAGGCCGGTCCGGGCGTGCCAGACTAGGGCATGGCCATCGCGGCGGGACCCACCTTCCGGACCAGGGCGTTCATCGACGGCCGGTTCGTCGACGCCGCCTCGGGCGAGACCTTCGCCACCGAGAACCCCGCGACCGGGCAGGTCCTGACGCACGTCGCCGCCGGCGGCGAAGCCGACGTTGATGTCGCGGTCGCGGCGGCCCGCCGGTCATTCGACGACGGGCGATGGTCGCGCCTCGCGCCGGCGAACCGGAAGAAGATCCTGCTCGACGTCGCCGACGCGATCGAGTCCCACGCCGACGAGCTCGCGACGCTCGACGCCCTCGAGGCCGGCAAGCCGATCACCGACACGCGCGACGTCGACCTGCCGGATACGGTCAAGACGTTCCGCTGGTATGCGGAGGCCATCGACAAGGTCTTCGACGCGGTCGCCCCGACCGGGCCGGACGCCCTCGGGCTCATCGTCCGTGAGCCGATCGGCGTCGTCGGCGCCGTCGTGCCGTGGAACTTCCCGCTCCTCATGGCGGCCTGGAAGATCGCCCCGGCACTCGCGGCCGGGAACTCGATGGTCGTCAAGCCGTCGCGCCTGACCTCGCTCTCGGTGATCCGCCTGGCCGAGCTCGCCAGCGAGGCCGGCCTGCCCGACGGCGTCCTCAACGTCGTGCCCGGGCCCGGGGGCACCGCCGGCGCGGCCCTCGGCCGCCACATGGCCGTCGACAAGGTGACGTTCACCGGCTCGACCGAGGTCGGCCGGCTGTTCCTCCGCTACAGCGCCGAGAGCAACCTCAAGGAGGTCACCCTCGAGTGCGGCGGCAAGTCGCCCCAGCTCGTCCTCGCCGATCCACCCGCCTGGGACGTCCTGACCGAGCAGGTCCTCTTCGCGGCGCTCATGAACATGGGCGAGAACTGCTCGTGCGGCTCACGGCTCATCGTCCACCGCTCGGTCCAGGACGAGCTGGTCGAGCGACTGGTCGCCGGCCTCGCGGCCTGGCCGGTCGGTGACCCGATGGACCCGGCGACGCGGATCGGGCCGATGGTCGAGCGGCCGCATCTCGACAAGGTCCTGGGCTACATCGAGCGGGGCCGTGCCGAGGGCGCTCGCATCGCCACGGGCGGCGGCCGGACCCTCGAGGCCAGCGGCGGCTACTTCGTCGCGCCGACGATCTTCGACGGCGTCCGGAACGACATGGCGATCGCCCGCGAGGAGATCTTCGGGCCGGTCCTCTCGACGATCCCGTTCGACACCGAGGAGGAGGGCGTCCGGCTCGCCAACGAGACCTCGTACGGCCTGGCGGCCTCGGTCTACACCCGCGATCTCGATGCGGCGTTCCGGGTCGCCCGTGGACTGCGGGCCGGCACGGTCGGGGTGAACGCCTACTCCGAGGGCGACATCACGACGCCCTTCGGCGGCTACAAGCAGTCCGGCTTCGGCGGGCGGGACAAGGGCCTCGAGGCGCTCGAGCAGTACACCGAGAAGAAGACGATCTGGGTCACCCTCCACTAACCCTGCCGACGGCGCCGTCGGCCGGGACGAGCGCCGGCTCGACGCTACGGCGATGACGCCGGCGAGGGCTCCGCGGTCGGCGGAGCACCGCCCGTCGGGGGTGGCGGCGTCGAGGCCTCGCTCGGGGTCGTCGTGGCCGTCGGAGCGGTGGTCGGCGACGGAGCGGTGGTCGGCGACGGCGCCGGTGAAGGTGTCGGTGGCGGCGGCACGCCGAGGAGCTTCGCGATGTCGTTCCGGATCTTCGTGATCTCGGATTTCGTGAGGTAGGCGGGATACGTCGGCGGCACGATCCGAAGCTGCTTGACCGACGCGGTGGCGGCCCTGCCGAATAGGTCGACGAGGTTGGGCAGCGCCTCGCGCGGCAGGTCGGTCCAGACGAAGCCCTTGGCCGCCGCAGCGAGCGACGGCGCGCTGAGGATGGTGGCCGGGCCGATCTGGTCGCGGATGGCGAGGAGCAGGACCTGCTGGCGCTGCATCCGGCCGTAGTCGGAGTCCTGGTGGCGGCTGCGGGCGTAGGCCAGCGCCATCCGGCCGTCGAAGTGGTGCTGGCCGGCCGAGATGTCGAGGACCATCGAGCCGTAGACCGGATCGGGGTAGTGGTCGTCGTGAACCGCGTACGGGACGTTGACGTCGACGCCGCCCATCGCATTGACGACCTTGATGACGCCCCACAGGTCCGCCACGAGCACGGCGTCGATCGGCCGTCCGGTGAGGGTGCCGACCATCGCGCGGACGGCGCCGATGCCCTTCGCCGCTCCGGTGCCCGGCCAGAGGCCCGGATGACGAACCGTGGCCTCGACGTACATGGCGTTCAGGAGGTCGTTGAAGCAGCCGCACGCCACGGCGTTGGCGGCGGCGCTGCCCGGCGGGAAGGGCGCCCCGTAGAGGTTTCGTGGCAGGCCGATCATCGCGACCTTGCCGCTCGCGACGTCGACCTCGACGAGGAGCATGACGTCCATCCGCCGGCTCCAGCGATCGGTGCCCGCGTCGGAGCCCAGCAGGAGCAGGTCGAACCGGCCGTCGCTGCCCCACGGGATCGCCCCCGGACGTTGCCATGGCACCGCGACGCCGAGGCCGGGCAACGTCCCGGTCCCCGAGGTCCCCGAGGTCGCCGAGCCGCGCGGGGCCGAGGTCGGCGGAGCGGTCGGATCCGGCGTGATGATGAATGGGTTGTGGGCGACCGGGTCGCGGCCGGGGTCGGTCGGGAGGGGCGCATCGGTGGGCTCCTCGGCGGCGACGCCGGGTGACTCCTCGGGCGCGAAGACCGAGTCGATGAAGTCGTTCGTCGACGAGATCGTGACGCCAGCCCAGGCGTGTGGAGCGAGGACCAGGAGGAGGGCCGCCGCGCCCACGGCGCCGAGCGTCTTTGCCGGGCGGGGAGCGCCCCGGGTTGCGTCGAATGCGGCCGCCAGGCGCCACAACGCCAGGATCACGTTGACGACGGCGAGGGCCGGCAGGACGCCCGGCGTCACGGCGAACGCCAGGAGGCCGATCGCGCCGCCGCTCGCGTACATCGCGACCACGGCGCCGACGAGGGCGAGGAACGGGATGGCGAAGACGAGTGCCGCGCGTCGCCGGCCGAGGAGCGCGTGGCCGGCGCCCGGCACGACGAGGCTGAGCAGGCCTGCCGCGACGAACCGCATGGCCGCACTCTGGGGCGACGCCCGCCGGCCCGTCAAGGGACCCACGGTCCGATCACGGTCCCTGCCGTCCAGCCTGTCCATGTTGCTGGAGCGAGACAGCCACGCACGGCGGTCTGTGACGGGACCGACCGCCTGACGGGCCGGGGCCGAGGCGGCACCATAGCGTCATGCCGGAGCTCAGCGCGCCGGACGACATCGTCGGGCGCCTCCTCGTCGAGCCAGGGCTCGCGGCGAGCGGCGCCGGGGCCGACGGCAGCTCGATCCGGCTCAGGGAGCCGGCGACGTGACCGCGCTCGTCGACGCGATCGTCATCGGCGGTGGGCCGAACGGCCTGGCCGCCGCGATCGAGCTGGCGCGCGAGGGCCACAGCGTCCACCTCTACGAAGCCGCCAGCAGCGTCGGCGGCGGCGCGCGATCCGGCGAGCGGACGCTGCCGGGCTTCGTCCACGACATCTGCAGCGCCGTCTACCCGTTCGGGCGGATCGCGCCGTTCTTCGCCGGCGGCTGGCTCGAGCGACGGGGCGTCCGGTGGCTCGAGGCGCCGGCCCCCCTCGGGCATCCGCTCGACGACGGCACGGCGGTTCTCGTCGAGCGCGACGTCGAGGCAACCGCGGCCCGGCTCGGGCGGGACGGCGACGAGTACCGGCGGCTGTTCGAGCCCCTCGTCGACGGCTTCGACGAGCTGCTGCCGGACGTCCTGGCGCCGTTCCACGTGCCGCTCTGGCCGCGGCGGTTCGCGCGCTGGGCGTGGTTCGGAGCCCACGCCCTGCAGCCGGCCACGTGGCTCGCCCACCGCTTCGTCGACGCCCGCGCCCGGGCCCTCGTCGCAGGGGCGGCCGCCCATGCGCTGCTGCCTCTCAGCGCGCCCGTCAGCGGCGCGTCGGCCCTGCTCATGCTCGGCAGCGCCCACCGCGATGGCTGGCCGTTCCCGGCCGGGGGCGCGGGCACGCTCCCGGTCGCGATGGCCGACGAGCTCCTGTCGCTCCACGGCGACATCGACGTCCTCCACCCCGTCGGGCACCTCGACGAGCTGCCGGCGCATGGCGTGGCCGTCTTCGACACGACGCCCCGCCAGGTCGTGGCGATCGCCGGGCATCGCCTCCCCGCCGGGTTCGCTCGACGGCTGTCGCGCTTCCGGTACGGCCCCGGCGTCTTCAAGCTCGACCTTGCGATCGACGGCCAGATCCCGTGGCAGGCGGCGGAGCTCGCCCGGGCGGGGACCGTCCACCTTGGCGGCACGTTCGAGGAGATCGCGGCGTCCGAGGCAGCCGTGGCTCGCGGTGAGGTCCCCGAGCGGCCGTTCGTCCTGCTGGCCCAGCTGAGCCTGTTCGACGGCTCCCGGGCCCCGGCGGGTCGCAACACGGTGTGGGCGTATTGCCACGTCCCGAACGGCTCGGCGGCCGACATGACCGACGCGATCCTCCGGCAGGTCGAGCGCTTCGCACCGGGGTTCCGCGACCGGATCCTCGCGACCGCAGCCTCGGGCCCGGCGGCCCTCGAGGCCTACAACGCGAACGACGTGGGCGGCGACATCGCGGGCGGCTGGAACGGCCTGTCGCAGGTCTTCACCCGGCCCTCGTTGCGGTTCTACGACCCGTACTCGACGCCCAACCCGGCGATCTTCCTGTGCTCCGCCTCGACCCCTCCCGGCGGCGGGGTCCATGGCATGGCGGGCTTCCACGCTGCGCGCTCGGCGGCCCGTCGGCTGCGGTAGCGGCGCGGCCCTAGACTTCGGCGATGGCCCTGTATCACCTCGACCAGCCCGACGATCTGCGCGAGCCGAGCATGCTCGTCGCGCTCGACGGCTGGGTCGACGCGGGCTCGGCCGCGACCAACGCCGCGGAGCGCGTGGCCGAGGGCGGGAAGGTCATCGCCGAGTTCGACGGCGACGTCCTGTTCGACTACCGGGCCCGCCGGCCGGCGCTCGAGATCCGCGACGGGCGGCCGCGGACCCTCACCTGGTCGAAGCTCACCCTCACCCGCTCGCACTACGGCGCACGGGACATCCTCGTCCTGACGGGCGCGGAGCCGGACTTCCGGTGGCGCCAGCTGTCGAGCGAGCTCGCGGCGCTGGCCGCGCGGCTCGGCGTCGTCCAGTGGATCAGCCTCGGGGCGATCCCCGCGGCCGTGCCGCACACCCGCCCGGTGCCGATCCTCGGCACGGCCTCCAAGCCGAACCTGCTGAAGGGCGACGTCCACGCCGGCCCGACGGGCCTGTTGCGGGTCCCCGCCGCGTGCATCTCGGTCCTCGACATCGCCGTCTCGAAGGCCGGGATCCCGTCGGTCGGGTACTTCGCCCAGATCCCTCACTACGTCAACGGGCCGTATGCCACCGGCGCCCTGGCCCTCATCGGAGCCCTGAACCGACACCTCGAGATCGAGGTCCCGCCCGGCGCGCTCGCCAACGAGGCGATGCTCCTGCGCCAGCGGCTCGACGCGGCGACCGCCTCGGACGACAGCACTCGCCAGTACGTCGAGCGCCTCGAATCGATGACCGACGAGGCGCGCCTGCCCGAGGGCGACGACCTCATCGCCGACATCGAGCGATTCCTCCGCGAGCGCGGCAACGAGCTCGGCGGCAGCGGCCGCCCGAACTAGGCCGACCGCGTCCCGCGCCGCCACGACCCCTCAGCCCCTGCGAGCCCGGAGGAACCCGTGACCGACGACGTTCGGCAGCCCGGCTACCCGCCCATCCTCGTCCTCGGGCGCGACACCTGCGAGGACACGACACGCTCGCGCGCCC
Source organism: Candidatus Limnocylindrales bacterium (assembly GCA_035255225.1). Classification (GTDB taxonomy): domain Bacteria; phylum Chloroflexota; class Limnocylindria; order Limnocylindrales; family CSP1-4; genus UBA5189. The sequence goes on along the minus strand of DATEZX010000191.1, from coordinate 10,707 downwards.
ACCTCGACTCGCGGGGCGTGCCATTCGAGTACCGCAGGGTCGACGAGGACCCGGCGGCCGACGCCCACATCCGACGCCTCAACGAGGGGGGCTGGCGGACGCCCACGATCCTGTTCGGCGATCCGACGGCGCCGTTCCGGATCCTGCGCGAGCCCTCGAACGACGAGCTGGACGAGGCTCTCGGGGACCGAGCTCGACCAGCCTGACCCATCCCCCGCGCGACCCTCCCGACCCTAGGGCCCCTCGCGCATCCGGAGCATCGCCTTGATCGTCGAGAGCTTCGGCTCGAACTCGTGGCGGATGGCGTTGATCGAGGCGCGATCGACGTCGAGCTCCGCGGCGATCTCCTGGAGCGTGTCCGACTCGGCGATGCTGATGTCGTCGTCCGCGGCGCCGACGAGGTAGCAGCAACGGAGCAGATCGAGCCGCTGCTGCGCCGTCGAGAGCTCCCGGAACTGGCGGGTCACGAGGTAGTCCTCGGTGCCGCCGTACAGGAGCGACTGGCTCTTCGCCATCTGGCTGACGAGCACGGCGTGCGATTCGGGAAGGTGCCCGTGCTCGGCGACGAGGCGCTCGATGACCCCCTCCTCGGCGTCGTCGATGTCGAGGTCCGCCGCGGCGGCGCGAGTCAGGATGTAGGCGAAGCCGGCCAGAAAACGGGCCTCGTCGCGCGGCATCGCCTCGAGCCGGCCCACGATTCGACGCACCGTCTCGGTGTCGGCGGCCTCGTCGATGGGCCGGCCGGGAGCTCCGCCGGAAGCGGTCGCGCCCGAGTCGTCGCCAGTGCCCCGTGTCGGAAGCCCGAGGAAACGCTGCCAGCCCATGGCACGGAGTATGCGGGCCCTGGCCGAATCGGATTCTGAGAACGTGCCCGCGTGCTCCGGCGCCGGTCGGGGGACCGGGTCGGGGTGAATCAGGCGACCGCCGCGGCCGGGGTGTAGCCCTCGATCTCGACTTCGACGAGCGGGCTGAAGGCCTGCATCGGCTCAGGATCCCGGCGCCAGATTCGGGCGATCCGCTGGAGGATCGGCCACCGCTCGTCGGGGTCCGAGACCACGCGGGCCGTGGCCGGGAGGTCGACAGCGACGGGCCCCTTGAGATGGAACATCAGGCGCGGGTCTGCCTGCAGGTTGCGGAGCCAGGCTCGCTGTCGGTGCGGGTTCGGGATGCCTGAGATGTAGATCCGGCCATCGAGGTTGTGGAACACGATCTCGATGCGGCGTGGCGCGCCCGTCAGCCGGCCGGTGGTCGTGATGTCGATGGTCTGGCCATGCGCGAGTGCACGCGTCACCCGCGGATCGATGACTTGTTGCATACGCAACTATCCTAGGGACCCGCGATCTGGCCGTCAAGCGACCCCGACGAGCCATCGATCGCCGCCGCGCCGGGCTGACTCCTCGAAGCCGCCGGAGAAACGGGCCGTTCGGCATGGCGGGACCGCTGGAAGAGCCTGCTATCATCCGCAGGCAGCGTGCTATTCCTTGCTGCAAGGATTTGCACTGGCACCGCAGGACCGCGGCACCGCGCACGGCGTACTCGCGGACGGACCGCGTCGACACGATTCGCTGCGGCGGCGCCGGGAGGGTGGGGAGCATGACGACTCCGGTGTTGGAGGCCCCTCGGGCGGGCACGACGGAGACCATGAAGGTCGGGGTCATGGCGGGGATCCGCGACCTCTCGATTCAGGACCTGCCGATCCCGGAGCCGGCCCCAGGCGAGATCCTCGTCCGACTCCACGCCACCGCGATCTGCACCTGGGAGCAGCGCAGCTACAGCGGCGCCCAGGCGAACAAGTTCCCGTTCGTCGGCGGCCACGAGATGGCGGGCGAGGTCGCGGCGATCGGCCCGGGGACGTACACCGACCTGAAGGTCGGCGAGCGCGTGACCGTCGGCTCGTCGTCGTGCGGCAAGTGCCACTGGTGCTACACCGGTCAGGATCGGGCCTGCAAGCTCCACTACGCCGGCTCGGTCAAGTACGGCGAGGCCTGGGGGCCGGGCGGTTTCGCCCAGTACAAGACCCATCCCGCCGACGGCGTCTACCGCGTCGGTGATGCCGAGTACGGCGTCGCCGCGCTGACCGAGCCGTTGTCCTGCGCGATCCACGCGACGCGGCTCCTCGACCTCTACGTCGGCCAGGACGTCGTCGTCCTCGGCGCCGGCGTGATGGGCCTCATGAACGTCATCGCAGCCAAGCAGCACGGGGCCCGGGTCATCGTCAGCGAGATCGATCCCGGCCGCCTCGCGATGGCCGGGCGGATGGGCGCCGACGAGCTGATCGACGGCTCGAAGGAGGACCCGGTCGCCCGGGTCAAGGAGCTGACCGAGGGGCGCGGCGCCGAGGCCGTCATCGCGGCCATCGGCCACAAGAGCGCCAACGACCAGGGCTGGGCGATGCTGTCCGACAAGGGCCGCTTCGTCCTCTTCGCGGCGGCCCATCCCGAGCCCGAGTTCACGATCAAGCCCAACGAGACCCACAACCGCGAGACCGGGGTGTTCGGCGTGCTGTCCGGCGAGAAGCGGGACTTCTACACCGCGGCGCGGCTCGTCCGCTACGGCCTCGTCGACCTCAGCCCGCTCATCGATGTCCGCTACCCGCTCGCCGAGCTGACCGCCGCCCTCGAGGAGGCCATCAAGCCCGGCACGTACCGCGTCATCGTCGAGATCTGACCGACCCCACCCAGGACGCACGACACACTGGAGGCACAGCGAATGAAGCGCCGGATGCATCGGCTCCTCAAGGAGGACGGCCGGATCCTCATCGTCGCGATGGACCACACCGCGTTCATGGACGCGCCCGTCGACGGGCTGGCGAAGTACGGCCAGACGTGCGCCTCGGTCGTCCCGGCCGGCGCGGATGCCTTCCTGTCGCCGATCGGCTCGATCATCGCCTTCGGCGACCAGATCGGCCCGGCAGCGGCGATCGCCTCGTTCGACACCACCCCACCCTTCCTCGAGGTCGCGGTCGAGCGCGCCCTCTCGGTCGGGGCGGACGCGGTGAAGTCGATGCTCTACCCGTTCACCGGCGACGAGTCGATCCGCCAGGCGGCCCGCCTCGCGGCCGACGCGGACCGGTTCGGGCTGCCATACATCGCCGAGTCGGTGCCCGGTGGCTTCGCGGCAATGGACATGCACACGCCCGACAAGATCGCGGCGGGTGCCCGGATCTCGGCCGAGACCGGCGCCGACATGATCAAGACCTTCTACACCGGCGATCCCGAGACGATGCGGGTGGTCGTCGAGTACGCGATGGTCCCGGTCGTCATCCTCGGCGGCGCCAAGAAGGGCTCCGTCCGGGAGCTGTACCAGGACGTCTATGACGCGGTGAACCTCGCCGGCGTCGCGGGCGTCGCGATCGGCAACAACATCTGGCGCGACCCCGACCCGGCCGGGATCACCCGGGGCCTCGCCGCGATCATCCACGGCGACGCCTCGGTTGACGAGGCGCTCGAGGCCGCGGGCCAGCTCGTCCACAGCTGATCTCGAGGCGCCCGGGCGCGGGCCCAGGAGCCGCGCCCGGGCGCCGAACCATCGTCACGCGCCCCAGCCCGCGATCTGCCGTAGCCTCGCCACCGCAGCGTCCCCCGCGCCCCGCTGCCCGATCGGAGGTCCGAGATGGAGACCCACGCGACCACCACGACCACGACGACCTTCGATCCGGCCGCTGACCCGCGCTGGGCGAGCGTCAGCAGGGACCCCTATCCCCTGCTCATCGGCGGGCGCCTCGCCCCCGCGGCCGACGGCGCCGTCTTCCCGGCCATCAGCCCGCGCGACAACGAGCCGGTGGCGAAGATCTCGCAGGCCGGCCCCGACGACGTCGCGGCCGCGGTCGGTTCGGCCCGCCAGGCGTTCGACGAGGGGCCGTGGGGCCGAACGACCGCCCGCGACCGGGCGGCCGCCCTCCTCCGGATCGCCGACCTCATCGAGAAGCACGCCGACGAGCTGGCGTTCCTCGAGACGATCGATGCCGGCAAGCCGATCAGCTCGGTCCACTACTCGGATCTCTCGATCAGCCTTGACTCGCTGCGCTACTTCGGCGGCCGGGCCCGGACGACCCGCGGCGCGGTGGCCGAGATGCCGGACGCGTCGGTCGTCCACCACGAGCTCATCGAGCCGCTCGGCGTGGTCGTCGAGATCCTGCCCTGGAACGGTCCCCTGTGGACCGGCATCCAGCGCATGGCCGCGATCCTCGCCGCGGGCAATGCCGCGATCGTCAAGCCCGCGCAGATGGCATCGCTGTGCTTCATGCGCGTCGCCCAGCTCCTCGTGGAGGCCGACCTCCCGCCGGGCGCGGTCAACGTCCTCGCCGGGCCCGGTGGGTCCGTCGGTGAGGCCCTGGTCGCCGACCCACGGGTCGACATGATCAGCCTGACCGGCGGCATCGAGACCGGCTCGCGCATCCTCGAGGCAGCCGCCTCGCAGGTGAAGCGGATCTCGCTCGAGCTCGGCGGCAAGAACCCGAATCTCGTGTTCGCCGACGCGGATCTCGACACGGCCGTCTTCTGGAGCACGCTCGGGGCCTTCGGCAACACCGGCCAGATCTGCGTCTGTGGCTCGCGGATCCTCGTGGAACGCTCGATCCAGGAGCGCTTCGTCGACGCGCTCGTCGCGAAGGCCGAGGCGATGAAGGTCGGGGAACCGCTCGATCCCTCGACCGAGCTCGGGCCGGTCATCGCCGCCAGCCACGCGGCCAAGGTCTGGGACTACATCGCGATCGGCAAGCGCGAGGCCACGCTTCGGACCGGCGGCACTCGCTACACCGACCCGATCCGCTCGAAGGGCGCGTACATCCCGCCGACGGTCTTCGTCGACGCGACGCCGACGTGCCGGATCGCGCGCGAGGAGATCTTCGGCCCGGTCGCGACGATCCTGCCGTTCGACACCGAGGCCGAGGCCCTGGCGATCGCCAACGACACGACCTACGGCCTCTCCGCGGGCGTCTTCACCCGCGACCTCGACCGGGGGTGGCGCCTGGCGCGCGGCCTCAAGGCCGGCCAGGTCTACGTCAACCAGTGGTTCTCGACCGGCGTCCTCGAGGCGCCCGGCCACGGCTACAAGCAGTCGGGCTACGGTGGGGTCGGGATCGAGAAGTACCAGCAGCACAAGCAGATCGTGTTCCGGATCGCCGACGCGGGGCGGTGACCCGGTGACGCTCCACGGCGCGCCGTCGCCCGCGGCCGCTGCGTCGCCCGAGCCGGCGCCGGGCGGCGAGCCGGCGCCGGGCGGCGGGCCGGCGCCGCGCTTCCCGGTCATCGTCGAGCTGTTCGTCCGCGACGTGGCCCGCAGCCGGGCGTTCTACGAGGCCCTCGGCTTCCGGGCGACCAACGCCTGGACGAAGGGCGCCTGGATGGAGCGCGAGGGCGTCGGGATCCGCCTCGAGCTCGACGACCACGTCTCGGCCGGGCCGCACTACTTCACGCCCGACATCGGGCGAATCCCGCGCGGCACGGGCGTCGAGATCGTCGTCCAGGTCTCGGACGTCGATGCCGTCCACGCCGCGGCGGCCCGTGCGGGGCTGAGCATCGTGAAGGGCCTCCAGGACCGGCCGTGGAACTGCACCGACTTCCGGCTGGCCGACCCGGACGGCTACTTCCTGCGGATCACCTCGCCGCTGGCGGCGACGCCGGCTCCGTAGCCGTCACGGCCGGCTCGGGAGCCGCCGAGGGCTCGGTCGCGGCGGGCTCCGCGGTGGCAGCCTCCGGGAGGGCCGTCGCCGACCCCCTCGAGGCCCGGCGCCGGAGCTGGGCGACCACGATCCCGACCGTCACGAGCGCGATCCCGGCGACCATCGGTGCGCTGCTCGTCTCGCCGAACAGCGTGACCGAGGCGATGAAGCTCAGGACCACGGTCGACGAGCCGATCGTGTTGACGGTCGCGACCGTCGCCGCGCGCACGGCGAGGGTCAGGGTCAGCAGGGCCACCGCGTTGAAGCAGCCGGCCAGCAGGACCGCGGCAACCGAGCCGCCGTCGATCGGGATGGACTCCCCCGCGGCGACTCGGCCCACGAGGATCAGCGCCAGCGGGACGCCGCCGCCGACCATCGAGACGGCCTGGCTGACGAACAACAGGGGTCGTTCGCGCTGGACCGTCCGGCTGAAGACGTTCGCCAGGGCGTAGGTCGTCCCGGCGCCGATCGCGAAGGCCAGGCCTAGCCACCACAGGTCGCCGAACTGCTGGGTCTGGGCGATCGCGATCCCGGCCAGGCCGGCCACGATCAGGACCGCGGCTGCGAGCTGGGCGGTGGTCGGCCGATCACGGTTGAGGAGCAGGCCGAGCCACAACCCGCCGAGGATCGAGCCGGCCTGGACGCCGCCGATCGTGATCCCGAGGCCGCCGTTCGTCAGGGCCTGGAAATAGAAGACGTTGCCGATGATGAGGCTGGCCGCCCCGCCGGCGAGCAGGTAGCCGATCAGGCGCCAGGACAGGAACGCGGCGTGGGACGGACGGACCTCGCGGGCGCCCGAGCGCAGGACCACCAGCCAGGACAGCGCCGCGAGCGGCAGCAGCCGCACGAACGACCCGAGGAACGGGTCGATGTGCGGCGCGGCAACCCGGAGCGTGATGTTGACGATCGTGTAGGCAAGGGCGCTGGCGATCGCCCAGCGCTCGCCGATCCCGAGGCGGAGCGTGGCGGACCTCCGAGGTTCGACGTGGCGCGCCGGACGGCGCCGCGGCCGCCCGGCCGGACAGACGGCGGCCCGGGCCGGTGGCCCGGGCCGCTTTCGCGAGCGAGGTTCCTAGCCGAAGGTCACTGCGGCGCCGGAGGCGGGCAGCCGGCCGCCGGCTGGAAGAACGGGTTGAGGAGCGACGCGCACGGGTTGTTCGCGTCGGCGTTGAAGAACGGGTACGCCGCGATCATCGCGAAGATGATGTAGACGACCAGGACCCACAGCGGGCTGACCCGTCGGCGGGCGATGAGGTACCAGGTCAGCAGGACCCAGCCCAGCGGCAGGAGTCCCGGCATGATCTTGGCGAAGAAGTCGGCGTTCAGGTCGAACCGGGTGACGTTGCCGCCACCAGCGTCGATCCCGATCGTCCACGTCAGGTAGAAGTGGACGAACTGGTAGGCCAGGGCGCCCATGACCAGGTTGCCGAGGACCCCGGCACCGGTGAGGTACCGGTCGAGCGTCCCGCTGCGGAGCATGTCGATGACCCCGGTGCGGCCGCGGTCGTAGCCCTGCATCCACATGAAGTACGCCAGGGCCAGCATGATCCCGACCTCGAGCACGAGGTACAGGACCGGCCCGAGGATGTTGCCGCTCGCGGCGAGGGAGATGCCGATCGAGAGTAGGATCGGGGTGATCGTGCCCTGGCTGATCGAGTCGCCGATTCCCGCGAGTGGACCCATGAGCCCGGTCTTGACCGAGTTGATCGCGTCGTCGTCGATCGGCGCGCCGTTGGCGCGCTCCTCCTCCATGGCGATGACCGCGCCGTGGATCACGCCGCCGACGTTCGGCTCGGTGTTGAAGAAGATCAGGTGCCGCTTGAGGGCGGCCTTGATCTCGTCGGGGTCCTTGTAGAGCTTCCGGATGATCGGCGTCATCGCCTGGGCGAAGGCCGTCCCCTGGAGCCGCTCGTAGTTGTAGTTGGCATGGCTGAAGAACGTCCACAGCCAGAACGACCGCTGGACGTCACCACGGGTCAGGGAGACCTTCCCGCCTTGCTCGGGCATGGTCATGCCTCAGCCCCCCTTGGTGCCATGGGCCGGGTGCCAAGGAACGCGATGTGGAGCATCGCGAGGGCAACGCCGATGACGGCGAGCATCACGATGTTGACCCCACCGGCCGAGGCGACCGAGACGAGGTAGCCGATGAAGAAGTAGGCCGCGACGGTTCCCCGGAAGATGAACCGCATGTTCATCGCGATGCCGAGGGCCGGCAGCAGACCACCCGCGATCTGGAAGCCGTGGAGGACCCAGGGCGCGTTGGTGTTGAGCCAACTGATCCAGTCGGCCACGACCTGGGACCCCGCGTAGACCGCGACGGTCGCGGGAATGAAGCTGATGATGAACAGGAAGATCTGCGAGGGCACCCAGTTCATCCGGGACACCCCGCCGATGTCGCCGGCCTCGGCCCGGGCATCCGCCCAGTGGGCGAAGACCGCATCGACGCTCATCCGGGTGAAGAAGATGATCGTGCCGAGCAGGCCGATCGCGACGCCGAGGGCGATGGCCGACGAGGCGTCGAGACCGCCCGCCATCGCGAGCGCGGTGCCGACCCAGCCGGCGACCGACGGGTCGGCCGGGATGGAGCCACCGGCCGAGATGAAGCCGATATACAGCAGGTTGATCGAGGCGCCGATCTCGGCGCCCTTCACCGGATCGCCGAAGATGAAGCCGACGATGAGGCCCGCGACGAGCGGCCGGTAGAGGCCGAAGAAGCCACCGTTACCGAAGAGCCACGGGCTGTTGCTCAGGTAATAGCCGAGTCCCACGAGCGCCGCCTGGATGATGCCGGCCGTCGGCGCAGAGCCGTCGGCGGCCATCGTCGGGGCGGCCACGAAGAGGCTGGCCAGGACCCCGAGCGTTACCAGGGCGGCAACCCGACGAGCTCGGACCGAGCTGTTCACGGGTTGCATGAATTGCACCTCCGAGACACCTCCGTACCTCCTAGACCTTGACCGACGAGAACATCACGGGCCGGTCGTTCTCGACGATCCGGAGCTCGACCTTCGTGCCCATCGCCTCCAGTCGCTGCATCGCCGCGATCTCCTCCGGGGAGGCGGAGATGTTGCGGTAGAGGGGCTTGCGACCGGGCCCCGCGCCGATGCCGCCCACGTTGAGCAGCGGGAACTCGATGCCCGCCTCTCGCAGCTGGACGGCGGTCACGGGCGACCGCATGAGCACGAACACCGGCTCGGGATCGTTGACCAGGCCGCGGACGCGCGCGATCCCGGGCTCGACCTCGAGGACCTCGACGGGCACGCCGGGTGGTGACGCCAGCTCGAGGATCTCCCGAAGGAAGTCGTCGCGGGCCGTGCGATCGTCGACGATGACGATCCGGCGAGCGCCGAGCGCCTTGAGCCAGATGGCCACGACCTGGCCGTGGATCAGCCGATCGTCCACGCGGACGAGCTTCAGGGTCATCCAACCCTCCGCTGCGGATGCCTGATCCGCTTCGCTAGTAGACCTGCCGTCGCGGGCTCCGACGGGCCCGGTCCGCACACCTCCAAGTGCGACCGGTGGTCGGCCTCACGAGCTCCTGGATGCCACCAGGCTGGCTCCGTCCGAGAGCGCCGAGCGACCCGCTTCGACGAGCCGCTCGACGAGCGCCGGACCGAGCGCTTCGTCGGTCATCGCCGCCTCCATGAGGACGGCGAGATTGACGCCGGAGATGACGACCGCCGATGGGCGTCGGCGGACGAGGGCGAACGCGACGTTGTGGGGCGTGCCGCCGACGAGGTCGGTCAGGAGGAGCAACGGCTCGTCAGGATCCGGGGCGGCGTCGGCCAGCCGCGTGGCGAACGATTCCGGGGAGTCGGTCGGTTCGAGGCTGACTGCGACGAGGTCGGCGATCTGGCCGCAGATCAGCTGCGCGGCCGAGACGAGGCCGGGCGCGAGATCGCCATGGGCGGCCACCACGATCCGGAAGCCCCGCATCGTTCTCCTCAACGAGCTGCCATCGGTGCAAGAAATTGCGGCCAATGTTTGCAGCCCGCGCACCCGCTGTTGTACCGTCCAGCCGCGCGGCCTGTCAAGATTCCGCGACCCCCGGACAGCCGCGCGGCGCGAAGCCGTTGGGAGGCGGCGATGAGCAGAGCCGAGCCGGCTGCGGACCGGGACATCATGCGCCTCGTGGCGGAGCTGTATTACGAGCGCGCACTCAACCAGCCAGAGATCGCCGACCTCACGGGATTCTCGATCTCCAAGGTCTCGCGGCTCCTGACCGCCGCGCGTGACCAGGGTGTCGTCCGGATCACTGTCGAGGCGCCGCAGGCCGGCCGCACAGCGGCCGCCGAAGCGCTCGCGACCCGGTTCGGGGTCCAGGTCGAGCTCACCCCTGGCGGTGCCGGCGACGACGCGGCGGCGTCCCGGCTGGCGGGCCTCGCCGCGGCGGACCATCTCGCTCCCCGCCTGCCGCACGAGGGCACGGTCGGGATCGCGGCCGGCTATACCGTGGCGGCCCTCGTGTCGGCGCTGCCGGCGATCGGCCGCCCGGGCCTGACGATCGTGCCCGTCGTGGGCGGCTGGGACATCCAGAACCAGCTCTTCGACGGCAACGAGCTGGCGCGGCGGATGGCCGAGCGCTTCGGCGCCCGGGCCCGCTCGCTCCATGCCCCGGCGGTCCTCGACAGCCCCGCGACCAAGGAGGCGCTGCTCAAGGACTCCGCGATCGGCTCGGTGGCGGCCGAGTGGAACGCGCTCGACGTGGCGGTGCTGGGCATCGGTGGTGCGCCGTATGCCCATCCGGGCTACCGGACGGCGATCGATCGCCTCGACGCGGAGGCGCGAACCGAGCTCGCCGAGCTCGACGTGGTCGGTGACATCGCCTGCCACTTCCTGGGCCGGGCTGGCACGTTCCTCGAATCGTGGTCGGCCAGGACGCTGGCCATCCCGATCGAGGCACTCCGTCGGGTCCCGCTCGTGTTCGCGGTCGCGGCCGGGCCGTCGAAGGCGCCGGCGATCCTGGCAGCCCTCCGCTCGGGGATCGTTCGCGTCCTGGTGACCGACGCCGCCACGGCGGCGGCGGTCGCCAAGCTCGCCGGCTGAGC
>DATEZX010000190.1:0-6035 GCA_035255225.1 Candidatus Limnocylindrales bacterium | reverse complement strand
AGCCCTGCACGAGGGCGAGGTCGCCGGCTAGCGACCCAGTGCCGGCGGATGCCCGCACCACGAGGGCCGGCGGCGATACTTGACGGCGTGAGCACCTCGAAGGTCGCCTCGATGCGCGACGCGATCGCCGACCTCGTGCGCGACGGCGACACGGTCGCGATCGAGGGCTTCACCCACCTGATCTCGTTCGCCGCCGGCCACGAGATCATCCGCCAGGGCCGCCGCGACCTGACCCTCGCCCGGATGACCCCGGACCTCATCTACGACCAGATGGTCGCGGCTGGCTGCGCTCGGAAGCTGATCTTCAGCTGGCTTGGCAATCCCGGCGTCGGCGGGCTGGGCGCGATCCGGCGGCGGATCGAGCCGGCGACGAGTGACGCCCCCGCGGCCGATGGACGCGTCCCGGATGGCCGCCTTGCGCGGTTGGAGATTGAGGAGTACAGCCACTTCGGGATGGTCGCGCGCTACACGGCCGGCGCGGCGAACCTGCCATTCATGCCGATCCGGAGCTACTTCGAGACGGACCTGCCGAAGGCCAACCCGCTCATCCGCGAGATCCAGTCGCCGTACGGCGACGGCGTCGTGTACGCCGTGCCGCCGCTGAAGCCGGACGTGACGATCATCCACGCCCAGCGCGCCGACGCCGCCGGCAACACCCAGATCTGGGGCCTCCTCGGCTGCCAGAAGGAGGCGGCCTTCGCGGCGGAGCGGGTCATCGTCGTGGTCGAGGAGCTCGTCGACGAGGCGGTCATCCGTGCCGACCCCAACCGCACGATCGTGCCGGGCCTCATCGTCGATGCCGTCGTCGTCGAGCCGTACGGGGCGCACCCGTCGTACGTCCAGGGCGCCTACGACCGCGACAACCGCTTCTACCTCGAGTGGGACGCCATCACGAAGGACGAGGCGGCCCTCCAGGCCTGGCTGCGCGACTGGGTCCATGACCTCGATGGCCGGGCGGCCTATGTCGAGAAGCTCGGGGCCGAGCGCCTGGCGGGGCTGCGGCCGGGATCCGCGCCGTCGGGCGTCGTCGACTACGGGCGCTACGAATGACCGGGACTGGGCCGGCGGCGGCCTTCTCGAAGAACGAGATGATGATCGTCGCCGCGGCGCGCGAGCTTGCCGGCCAGCGGGTCTGCTTCGTCGGCGTCGGGCTGCCGAACATCGCGGTCAACCTCGCCAAGCGGACCGTCGCACCGAATCTCGAGCTGGTCTACGAGGCGGGAGTCTTCGGCGCGCGACCGGCCCGCCTGCCGTTGAGCATCGGCGACCCGACGATCGTCACCGGCGCGACGGCGGTCACGAGCATGTACGAGCTGTTCAGCTTCTACCTCCAGGGCGGGCTCATCGACGTCGGCTTCCTCGGCGCGGCCCAGATCGATCGCTTCGGCAACATCAACACGACCGTCATCGGCGACTACGCCGCGCCGACGACTCGCCTGCCCGGCAGCGGCGGGGCGTGCGAGATCGCGATCAATGCCCGCCAGGTCTTCGTGATCATGCGCCAGTCGAAACGGAGCTTCGTCGAGGCGATCGACTTCCGGACGTCGGCCGGGAACCTCGGCGGCGCGGAGCAGTCGGAGCGGATCCGGCGCGAGCAGGGCTGGCTCGGCCGCGGGCCGTCGGTCGTCGTCACCGACCTCGCGATCTGGCACTTCGACGATGACGGCGAGATGCGCCTCGACTCGCTCCACCCGGGCGTGACCGTCGACGACGTCCGGGCGACCGTTGGCTGGGAGCCGAGGGTCGCGGACCAGCCGGCGACGACGCCGGAGCCGAGGGCGGACGAGCTCCGGCTGATCCGCGAGGAGCTGGACCCGGGCGGCGCCTACACGCGCTGAACGGCTCGGAAACACGTACCAGCGCTGGTACGCTCTCGGTCGTGACCAGCGCCACCGTCCCTGGCCAAGCCCTCACGCCGCTGCGCGCGCTCGAGATCGCGACCCGGGCCATCGCCGCGGAGCTCGACCTGGGCCCCGTCCTCCAGCTCATCGCCGACCAGGCCCGCGACCTCGTGGGCGCCCGCTACGCGGCCCTCGGCATCGTCGGTCCGGACGGCCGGATCGAGCAGTTCATCACGAGCGGCATCAGCGCCGAGCAGCGCGCCGCGATCGGACCGGTCCCGACCGGCCACGGCCTGCTGGGCACGATCATCCGCGACGGCGTGACGCTGCGGGTTCCGGACATCCGGCGCCACCCCGACTCGTACGGCTTCCCGCCGTACCACCCCGAGATGCACTCGCTCCTGGGCGTGCCGGTCCGGGTCGAGGGCCGACCGATCGGGAACTTCTACCTGACCGAGAAGATCGGCGCCGCCGAGTTCTCGCAGGCCGACCAGGACCTTGTCGAGCTGTTCGCGCTCCACGCTGCGATCGCGATCCAGCACGCCCGGCTGCACCAGCGAGTCCGGGACCTCGCGCTGGTCGACGAGCGGCTCCGGATCAGCCGCGACCTCCACGACGGGATCATCCAGGCGATCTATGCCGTGTCGCTGAGCCTCGAGGACATCCCCGAGCTCCTCGACCGCGGCCAGGACACCGAGGTGCTGGACCGGGTCGACCGGTCGATCGACCGGCTCCACACGACGATCTCGGACATCCGGCGGTTCATCACCGGCCTCGGCAGCGGGGCCTACGGGCCACCGCTCCGGGAGTCGCTCGAGAGCCTGGCCTTCGAGCTCCATGGCCAGACCGACGTCGAGCTCCGCCTCGACCTCGCCGGCGCCGAGGCGATGGCCGGCCTGCTCACGCCCGAGGAGGAACACGAGCTCGTCCAGATCGCCCGCGAGGCGCTGAGCAACGTCGCCCGCCACGCCCGCGCCCGCCGGGCGAGCCTCTCGGTCCGGCGCGAGGGCCGCACCGCGACGCTCGTCGTCGAGGACGACGGCGCCGGCTTCGACCCGGAGGCCCGGCGGACGAGCGGCCATTTCGGGCTGTCGAACCTGCGGGACCGTGCTGCGGCCCTCGGCGGAGCAGCAAAGATCGAGAGCGCACCGGGCAAGGGGACTCGTATCATCGTCGAGCTGCCCACACCGGAGGGAGAGAGCGCCAGCCAGTGATGCGTCCGTGCTGAACTCGCGTCCCGAATCGAATGAGGCCAAGCCCAAGGTCCTGCGCCTGCTGGTCGTCGACGACCACGAGGTCGTGCGCCAGGGCCTCGTCGCGCTCCTCGACCGGCGCGAGGGCTTCCAGGTCGTCGCCGAGGCGGGGACCGTCGCGGACGCCGTCGAGCAGGCCAAGCGCTTCGAGCCGGACATCGTGGTCATGGACGTCCGCCTGCCGGACGGCTCCGGCATCGAGGCCTGCCGGGAGATCCGCGCCGAGCTGCCCGGGACGCGGGTCGTGATGCTCACCTCGTTCCCTGACGAGGACGCGGTCCTCTCGGCGATCGTCGCCGGCGCCTCCGGCTACCTCTTGAAGCAGGTCCGGGCGCGGGACCTCGTCTCGGCCCTCGAGGCCGTCGGCCGCGGCGAGTCGCTCCTCGACCCCGCGGTGACCGAGAAGGTCCTGGAGCGGGTCCGCCGGATCGCGACCGGCGCCTACACCGACGAGCTCGCCCAGCTGACCGCCCAGGAGCAGAAGATCCTGCTGCTCGTCGCGGAGGGCAAGACGAACAAGGAGATCGCGAGCGAGGTCTTCCTGTCGGACAAGACCGTCAAGAACTACGTGAGCTCGATCCTCTCGAAGCTCAACCTCGAGCGCCGCGCCCAGGCTGCTGCCTTCGTCGCCAAGCACCGACTCGACCGCCGCGAGGGCTGACCCCGGACCCGCGTCGCCGGCGGGAGGATCGGCCCGAACGGCCCGCAAGCGCGGGCCGACCGGATCGGCCATTCGACGGGCCGAACGACCTAACCTCGGGACCATGAAGCTCGTCAGCCCTGCCGAGGCGGTCGCCGGGATCCGCTCCGGTCAGCAGATCTATGTCCAATGCGCCGCCGCGACCCCATCGGTCCTCCTCGACGCCCTCGTGGCGCGGGCCCCGGAGCTCGAGGATGTCGGCGTCATCCACCTTCACACCGAGGGGCCGGGGCCGCATCTCGCCCCGGAGATGGCCGACCACTTCCGTCACCGGGCGCTGTTCATCGGTCCCAACGCACGGGCGGCGGTCAATGACGGTCGAGCCGACTTCGTCCCGGTCTTCCTGTCCGACGTGCCGCGGCTGTTCTCGTCGGGCATCCAGCCACTGGACGCCGTGTTCGTGAACGCGACCCCGCCAGACGAGCACGGGTTCTGCTCACTCGGTCCGAGCGTCGAGGCGATGCACGCCGCGATCCGCGCCGCGAAGACCGTCATCGTCCAGTTCAACAGGGCGTTCCCGCGAACACTGGGCGAGAGCTTCATCCATGTGAAGGACATCGACCTCGCGGTCGAGGTCGAGATCCCGCCCTACGCCGTGCCGATGCCGGTGCTCGGCGACGTCGAGCGCCGGATCGGGGAGTTCGTCGCCGACCTGATCCCGAACGGCGCGACGATCCAGATGGGGATCGGCGCGATCCCGACCGCGGTGGGCCTGGCCCTCCGCGGCAAGAAGGACCTCGGGGTCCACACCGAGATGATGACCGACTGCGTCGTCGACCTCGTCGAGAAGGGGGTCATCACCGGGGCCCGCAAGGAGCGGAACGTCGGCAAGATCGTGTGCGCCTTCATGATGGGGACCCAGCGCCTGTACGACTTCGTCGACGACAACCCGATGGTCGAGATGCGGGCGGTCGACTTCACCAACGACACCCACGTGATCCGCTCGTTCAGCAAGATGTGCGCGATCAACTCGGCGATCGAGATCGACCTGACGGGCCAGATCGTGGCCGACTCGATCGGCCACCGGATGTACTCCGGGGTCGGCGGCCAGATGGACTTCGTCCGCGGCGCGTCGCTGGCGAGCGAAGGCCGGTCGTTCATCGCCCTGCCCTCGACGACCGTCGATGGCCATCGCTCGAAGATCGTCGCGTCGCTCCAGGAAGGCGCCGGCGTCGTGACCACGCGGGCCCATGCCCGGACGATCGTGACCGAGTTCGGCGTCGCCGAACTGTGGGGGCGCTCGCTCCACGAGCGGGCGGCGGCCCTCATCGAGATCGCCGACCCACGCTTCCGCGACACCCTCAAGGCCGAGGCTCGCCGCCTGCACCTGGCCTGACGCTCGACGGGATCGCCCGACGCGACCTCGCGCCGGCTCCCTGCGCCGACGCGCCGCCCGACAAAGTGTGACCCCGGTCCGGTGAGCGCTGACCGGACCGGGGTCGGAGGGGTGGGCTTGCGGTAATCGGGAAGTCTGGGTGGGTGCCGGGCGTCCCCTCCGACACCCACCGCGCCACGGATCCTCGCGGGGGCCTCCGCGCCCTGACAGGGCCGAAGGTCCCGAGTTGGCTGGGACCGCGCCAGCGAGGTCCCAAGACGCGGTGGCTGGTCGGGGAGGAACTTCGGGCGTGATGGCGCTCGGCCCCGGGAACCGTGCTCGCCGAGGATGGGCAGCGGAGGTGAACGCCGACCGATGACCCTCGACGCCCGTGACCCGTGGCATGCGCAAGCGACGGCGCTCGGCCCGCTCAGCCCCGGCTCCCGAACCCGCCTCGCCGCGATCGCCGGCCATGCGACCTTCGCCACAGGCGAGGTCGTCCTGCACGACGGCGCGCCGACGCCGTTCCTCGGCCTCGTGGAGTCCGGCCGGATCGGCCTCCGGCTGACGGTCCCGGAGCGAGGCGATCAGACCGTCGTGACGATCGAGCCCGGTGAGCTCGTCGGCTGGTCGGCGGTCGTGCCGCCGTATCGCGCCACGACCCAGGCCGTCGCCCTCGTGCCGACCCGCATCGAGACGTTCGAGGCCGGGGCGCTGCGCGACGCGCTGGCCGGCGATCGCGAGCTCGCGGCCGAGCTGCTGCCGATCCTCCTGGCGTGCGTCTCGGACCGGCTGACGACGAGCTGGCAGCAGCTGCTCGACCTGTTCGCCGCCGGCCCGCCGGATCCATGGTGAGCCCAGAGCGAGCGCCGGTCGGCGCGGCCCCGCCGGCCGCCATGACCCCGCAGCCGTGGGCCGCGGCCAGC
>DATEZX010000189.1:0-4869 GCA_035255225.1 Candidatus Limnocylindrales bacterium | reverse complement strand
CGGGGGTCAGGGGTTCGAGTCCCCTCATCTCCACCACTCCTCCCCGACGCTTCGGGACGTTCGGCTCCCAACCCCGCACCGCATGGCGGTTGCGCGCCGCTGCCGCTCGCCGGACCCTGTCGACCAGGCACGGGAGGTGCGAGATGGCCACAGCGACCGACGTCGGGCCCCATGCGGGCCTGCTGGAGTGGCTCACCAGGCAGGACATCGAACACGAGGTCCACGAGCATCGGCTGACGTTCACGGCTCGCGAGACCGCCCGTGCCGAGGGCATCGAGCCGAAGGCCTTCGCGAAGGTCGTCGGTGTCGAAGCCGAGGACGGTCAGAAGGCCCTCGTCGTCCTCGACGCCGCCGACCGGCTCAGCCTGGCGAAGGCGGCCGAGGCCATGAAGGCCCGCCACGTCCGGCTGCTGCGGGAGACCGAGCTGGACGCCCTCGCGCCGGGCTGCGAGTCCGGTGCGGTGCCTGCGGTCGGGCTCCTGTTCGGCGTCCCCCTGTACGCGGACGTCGCGATTCGCGAGGACCCCGAGATCACGTTCAACGCCGGGAGCCACCGCTTCACCGTCCAGGTCGACCGGGGGGCATGGGAGAGCGCCGCCCGGCCGATCTATGCCAGCCTCGCTGAGCGGTTCGAGGACCGCCCGGCGTGGGCGGACTCGTGAAGCCAGGAGCCGGCGCCGGCGGGTCGGAGCTCGTACGCGATCGAATCGTCGTCTGGATCGACAGTCGTGAGGCGCGGATCGCCCGACGTCACGGTGAGGTGATCGAGCTGGAGCGGCTGGCATCCGACGTGCCCCCGCACTCGGGCGCCGGCGGGCACGTCCGGCACGACCCGACGATGCGCCACGGCGGCGGCGCCGGCGACCCCCAGAGCGCTGCCGAGCGACGTCGCATCGAACACCTCGAGGCGTTCCTCGCCGAGGTCGAGGCCCGGTTGCCGCCGGATGCCGACATCGAGCTCGTCGGTCCCGGCACCGTCCACGAACGCCTCGCCCGGGAGATTCGCCAGGCGGACGTTCGACACCGGCGAGAGCGGATCGTCGCGCACACGCGATCCGGCCGCATCACCGAGCCACAGCTGATTGCCCGACTGCGGCCGGTCAGGGTCTCGGAAACCGTCGGCGACCAGGCTCCGCCCTGAGGCCGCCCGGTCACTTCTGGCACACTATGGCCCCGCTCGCCCGAGTCCCCGGTCGAGCGCGTCAGCGACGTGGGTCGGTCGGGCAGGTGGTGAGCCCAAGGGTCTGTAAAACCCTCGTCTATCGACTGTACTGGTTCGATTCCAGTCCGGCCCACCAGACTCGCTGACGGTCGGTTCCCCAGCCTCAGCCGATCGCGGTACCGGCCTCGGCGGCCGGTGCGGTCTCGAGGGCCGCGTGGAGCTCGTGGCTGTGGCGCCGCAGCCAGGCCCGGTCGGCGAGGTGACCGGGGCGTCGCCCCGCCACCAGGGTCCAGAAGCGTGGGCCGTGGCCGAAGACCCGCAGATGAGCGAGCTCGTGGACGACGACCGTCTCGAGCGCGTCCGGTGGCGCCAGGATCAGGCGCCACGAGAACATCAGCCGACCCTCCTTCGAGGCACTGCCCCACCGAGTCCGAGGGTCCCGAACATGGACGCTGCTCGGCGCAACGCCGAGGGCGGCCGCATGGCGCGCGAGGGCCCGTTCGATGGCCGCGCGGGCCCGCTCGCGGAGCCAGGCCTCCAGGACGCGCTCGGGCTGCCTCCGATCGGGTCCCCCGAGCCGGATCGTGAGCTCGTCGCCGTCATCCGCGCCGGTCCGCTCGACCGTGGATCGTCGAATCGTCGGCGAGGCCGCGAGGACCCGGACGCGATGGGGCTCGCCGAGATATCGCACGCTCCCACCGTCGCGAGCGCCGCCGCGCGCCCGTTGCGCCGCTCGCTGGCGCTCGAGCCGGTCGAGGTGGCGGACGACCCAGGCCCGGCGATCGCCGAGGAATCGCTCGACGAGCGGCTCCGGCGCGGCCCAGCCGCGGCGCCGTGGTGGTGGTACGGAGATGAGCAGGCCGCGGTCGGGGTCGATGACCGCCCGCAGCCCACGCGACCGGGGATTGCGGCGCAGGGTGTAGCCGATCCGACGGCCGTCGAGGATGACCGAGCGCGCCGCCTCCTCCATCGGCGCCGATCGTAGTCGCTGGCCGGCGTCGTGCGGTCGGCTAGAATGCGCAGTCCGTGGGGCTATAGCTCAGCTGGGAGAGCGTCTGAATGGCATTCAGAAGGTCCGGGGTTCGAATCCCCGTAGCTCCACCATCCCGCGCCCTCTCCCTTACCAGCGGATAGCCCGCCCACCCAGCGTGGGCTGGCTGTCCGTGACCCCTTGCCGCAGCGGCAGGGGGTCTTTCGCATCTCGGGGTTGGGGCCCCGGCGACGCGAGGGCGCACTGCATGCCAGGAGCATCGGCGCCATGAGCCAGATGACCGAACCGAAGGACCGAACCAGGATCGAGCGGTACGACCCCGCCTCGATCGAGCCGCGCTGGCAGGCGAAGTGGGCCGAGCTCGGCCTCTACCGGACCGACCTCAACGACGAGTCCCGGCCGAAGTACTACCTCCTGACGATGTACCCCTACCCGTCCGGCGATCTGCACATCGGCCACTGGTACATCAAGAGCCCCACCGACGCCGTCGCGCGCTTCCTGCGCATGCACGGCTACAACGTCTTCTTCCCGATCGGGTTCGACGCCTTCGGCCTGCCGGCCGAGAACGCCGCGATCAAGAACAACATCAACCCCCGCGACTGGACGATGCGCAACATCGAGCACGAGCGCGGCCAGCTGCGGTCGATGGGCGCGACGTTCGACTGGGAGTCCGAGGTCGTCACCTGCGACCCCGAGTACTACCGCTGGAACCAGTGGTTCTTCCTGAAGTTCCTCGAGGCCGGGCTGGCCTATCGCACCGTCTCGGCGGTCGACTGGTGTCCCAACGACGGCACGCTCGCCCGCGAGCAGGTCGAGGGCACGGATCGGCGCTGCTGGCGCTGCGGGGCCAAGGTCGAGAAGCGCGACCTGCCGCAGTGGTACCTGCGGGTCACGACGTACGCCGACGAGCTGCTCGACTTCGGCGGCCTCGACTGGCCGGAGCCGATCAAGGTCATGCAGACCAACTGGATCGGCCGGTCGGAGGGCGGCGAGATCGAGTTCACGAGCGCGGCGTCGGCCCACCACGCCGGCGGCGAGCCGATCCGGGTCTTCACCACGCGGCCGGACACGCTGTTCGGCGCGACGTTCATGGTCCTCGCGCCCGAGCACCCGCTCGTGCCCGTCCTCACGGCGCCGGATCGGCGGGCGGAGGTCGAGGCGTACGTTGCCGCCGCTCGCGAGCGGACCGAGATCGAGCGCCTGTCGACCGAGCGGGAGAAGACCGGGGTGGCCATCGGCGCCGAGGCGATCAACCCCGTCAACGACGAGCGGATCCCGATCTTCGTCGCGGACTACGTCCTGGCCGGCTACGGCACCGGAGCGATCATGGCCGTGCCCGCCCACGACGAGCGCGACTTCGCGTTCGCGCAGCAGTTCGGGCTGCCCGTCCGCCAGGTCGTCGCGCCGGCGGGCGACCCTGCCGAGCCGGCGGCCAAGCTCGCCGAGGCGTACGTCGCCCATTCGGAGGGCGAGCGGCTCGTGAACAGCGGTGGCTTCAGCCGGCTGCCCGCCGACGAAGGCGGCAGGGCCATCGTCGCCTGGCTGGCCGAGCGCGGCCTCGGCAAGGCCGCCGTGACCTACCGCGTCCGCGACTGGCTCATCAGCCGTCAGCGCTACTGGGGCACCCCGATCCCGATCATCTACTGCGATCGCTGCGGTACGGTCCCGGTGCCCGAGGAGGACCTGCCGGTCCGGCTGCCCGACACGGTCGACTACCGCGGCGTCGGCGTGAACCCGCTCACCCACGACGAGTCGTTCGTGAACGTCGCCTGCCCGCGCTGCGATGGGCCCGCCAGGCGCGAGACCGACACGATGGACACGTTCATCGACTCTGCCTGGTACTGGTATCGCTACCTGTCGCCCGAGAAGCGTGGCGGCCCGATCGACGTCTCGCTCGCCGATCACTGGACGCCAGTCGACCAGTACACCGGCGGGGCGGAGCACGCGGTCATGCACCTGCTGTACGCCCGAGAGTTCACGAAGATGCTCCGCGACATCGGCGTCGTCTCGCACGACGAGCCGTTCAGGCGGTTGTTCAACCAGGGCCAGATCCTCGGGTCCGACGGCGTCCGGATGAGCAAGTCGCGTGGCAACACCGTGAACCCCGACGACCTCGTCGCACGCTACGGGGCCGACACGGTCCGGCTGTTCCTCATGTTCATGGGCCCGTGGGACCAGGGCGGGCCGTGGAGCGAGACCGGCATCGGCGGGGTCCACAAGTTCATCGGCCGGGTCTGGGCGCTGGCCCTCGATCCGCATCGGGTCGAGCCGGGTGATCCGAACGCCGGGCGCCTGGCCGAGGGCGAGTCAGAGGCTGCTGCCGAGGCGGCGATCCGGCGGGTGGCCCACCAGACGCTGCGAGAGGTCACCGCCGACTACGAGGCCTTCCGGTTCAACACGATGGTCGCCCGGTTGATGGAGCTGGCCAATGCGCTGTTCCGCTACCGCGGTACGCCCGTCGCCGGCGGCGCCGCGTGGGATGAGGCGATCCGGCTGCTGCTCCTGATGCTCGCCCCCGCCGCGCCGCACGTCTCCGAGGAGCTTTGGGCGCGCCTGGCCGCGTCGGCTGGTCGATCGTGGGCCTCGATCCACGTCCAGCGCTGGCCGGACGTCGACGCGGCGGCTGCCGCCGAGGCGACGCGAGAGGTGCCGATCCAGGTCAACGGCAAGCTCCGGGACCGGATCGTCGTGCCGAGCGACGCGGGGGGCGAGACGC
>DATEZX010000188.1:0-2276 GCA_035255225.1 Candidatus Limnocylindrales bacterium | reverse complement strand
GATCCCGAGCAACAGCCTCGCTGTCGTCGGTCTCGACGAACGACACCCCGTTCGGGGCGTTCACGGTGGCGGTCTTGAGCGCGTCGGTGATGCGCGTTCCGATCGCGCCGGCCTCATTCACGACGCCGAGGTCGACCACAGTGCTCTTCTGGTCGCGGAGCACCCAACCCAGCAGGGCGACGATGACGAGCGGCGCCACGACGAGGAGGGCCAGCGAGCGGCGGTCGCGGCGGAAGCCCTCGGCGATCCGGCGGGCGACGGCGGCGACGCGGCGGGGGTTCACGAAGCGCCTCCGGCGAGAGGGCCGCCGCCGAGCGGCCCACCGCCGGCGAGCGGCCGGCCCTCGTCGTCGAGACCGGCGAAGCGCAGGAACGCGGCCTCCAGGTTGTCGGTGCCGGCCGTGGCGCGAAGCTCGGTCGGTGAGCCGCGGGCGATCACGCGCCCGTCCCGGATGAACAGCAGCTCGTCGCAGCGATCCGCCTCGTCCATGACGTGGCTTGCGACGAGGATCGTCGTGCCGCCATCGGCCAGGCGGCGGAAGTGGCTCCAGAACTGGACCCGGAGCGCGGGATCCACGCCGACCGTCGGCTCATCGAGGAACACGACCGGCGGCTCGTGGACGAGCGTGATCGCCAGCGACAGCCGCCGCCGCATCCCGCCTGACAGCTCGAGGATCGTCGCCCCCTTGCGTCCGCCCAGCTCGACGAGGTCGAGGACCCGATCGATGGCCCCCTCTGCCCGGGTGCCCTGGAGCGTCGCGAAGAAGCCGATGTTCTCGGCGACGGACAGCTCCGGGTAGAGGGCCTCGCTCTGGGGCATGTAGCCGATCCTTCCGAGGGTCGGCCGGTCGGGCATGCGAGTGCCCAGGATCCTCGCCTCGCCGCCGGTCGGCCTCGCCAGGCCGGCCAGGAGGCGGATGAGCGTCGTCTTGCCGGAGCCGTTGGGACCCAGGAGGCCGTAGATCCGGCCGGGCGCCAGGGCGAGGTCGATGCCGTCCACGGCGTGGATCGGCCCGAACGACTTGCGCAGGCCCACGGCCTCGACGGCCGGGTCGGCGGCAGAGCTCATCGCCGACGAGGATAGCCCTCGGCCGTGGCCCGAGCGCCTCCGCCGCGTCCACCGCCAAGGGCCGCGACCTCGGCGGACGTGAGTCGACGAACCGCGCCCGAGTGGAGGTCGCCCAGCCGAACCGGGCCGATCGCGATCCGGACGAGCCTCGCGATCGGGGCTTCGACGGCCCCGAACATCCGCCGGAGCTGGCGCTTCCAGCCCTGCCGGAGCGTGGCTCGGTACCAGACGAGCGTGGAGTCCACCGGAGGGACGAGCGTCATCGCGATGCTCGCGACCTCGGTGCGACCGATCTGCCTCAGCGGCCGAGCCAGCCGGGCGATCCCCTCCTCCAGCTCGATGCCGTCCTCGAGCGCCGCGGTCCGGTCCCGGTCGAGTGGCCGCGCGAGGGCCACGGCGTAGATGCGCTCCACGCCGAAGCGCGGATGGAGGATGCGCTCGGCCCACTCGCCATCGTTGGTGAGCAGGAGCAGCCCCTCGGAGTCCTGATCCAGCCGGCCGACCGGGTAGAGGCGCGTCCCGTCCGGGACCATCGCGGTCGGCACGAGGTCGAGGACGGTCGCGGGCGCGTGGCGGTCGCGCGTCGTCGAGGTCACGCCGCCGGGCTTGTGGAGGGCGAGGTAGGCCTTTGCCACCCCGATCCCGACCGGCCGTCCGTCGACCTCGAGACGCGCGGCGGCCGGATCCGCCCGGTCGCCGAGCCTGGCCACGCGGCCGTTCACCCGAACCCGGCCCGCCGCGATGAGCGCCTCGCTCGCGCGACGCGACGCGACACCCGCCTCGGCGAGCAGCTTCTGGATGCGCTCCTCGGACACCGGTCAGGCCTCGTCGGCGCGGCTGCGCGGGTCCTCCCGAGCCCCGAGCCCGTCGTCGGCCCCGAGTCCCTCCCCGGCCTCGAGGTCCACCTCGATGACCGCTCCCCCACCCTCCTCGCCGAGCCGCGCCGCGACGTCGGCATCGAGGACCGGCAGCTCATCGAGCGAGGTCAGGCCGAACCGCTCGAGGAAGTCGAAGCCCGTGCCGTACAGGATCGGCCGGCCGGGCGAGTCGGCGCGTCCCAGCTCGACGACCAGGCGGCGGTGCACAAGGCCACGGATCGTGTAGTCCGAGTCGACCCCACGGACGCGCTCGACCGCCGACTTCGTGACCGGCTGCCGGTAGGCCACGATCGCCAGCGTCTCGAGCGTGGCCGGCGACAGGCGAACGGC
>DATEZX010000187.1:0-4898 GCA_035255225.1 Candidatus Limnocylindrales bacterium | reverse complement strand
CCGTCCTCGTTGCATACGCCGGCGTCAGGCGCCTTCAGGGTCGGCGATCCCGGTTTGATCGAGCCGCAGAAATCACCGCCAGCGCTGTCTCGCAGATGATCTATCCGCCCTCGCTTCGTGGCGGCGGGGTGACTGTTCCGCCTCGGCCGGACGACGACGACGAAGGCGATTCGAAGCCTTAGCGACCACGTGACATTCAGTCACGTCGAGCGACGACCGCCGCAATGACAGTCGCCAATGGACCCACGATTGGAGGCTCCCATGCGTCTGCCGTGGAAGAAGCGGTCGACAGTCGGGCCGGCCAGCGGGCGGCATGCGTTCGTTCCCCCGCCCGATACGCGGTCGGGGTTGGCGCTCGGCGGCGGCCTCCTGCCAGGGGCGCTCGTCGCACAGGCGACCATCCGACGTGAGCAGTGCGCCCTCTCTGGCTGCGGCAAGGAGCGCGGTGACCCCATCCACTGGCCGGCGGCGTGATTGTCGAGCGGGCTGCTCGGCCCCCCGAAGACGACGGCCTCTGGCGGGTGCTCGGCTCAGGGCAGCCAACGGTCATCGACCTGGGCGCGGGCCTCGTCGGCGGGGTGGCGCTCGATCGCGGGCTGCCCATGGTCGACGGCAACACCGTAGTCGGTCTGGTGCTACGGCAGGCGCCAGACGCGGCTATCGACGGGGACGCCGTACGAGTAGTTGGGGCAGACCAACAGGTTCCCGAAGATCGCGACGCTGGCGGGGGCCGCCACGCCACCGAGCTCGAGGCGATAGGTGAGACCAGTTGCGGCGACGTAGACGAGCGCGGAGCTGCCCCTGCCGTCGCCCACGACGATGTCGCCGTTGCCGACGCCCAGCAAACGCACGCCGAACGTGCCCAGAGCCGGGTTGAACGCGCCAGAAGCCGGAACGACAGCGCGCGAGTGGCGGCTGGTGTCGTAGACGAAGACCTGGCCACCGTCCGTCGTGTCCTCGTAGCACACGAGGCGAGTCGCGTCGAGCTCGAAGGGACAGTCGCCCGGAGCCGTCGGATCCTGCACTGGCCGCTCGAGCAATCCCGAGCTGATGTGGTAGACGAACGGGCCGCCCACTTCAGTGGCCGTATCGGAGCGACCGACGATCAGGTCGCCGACCAGGGTCGCTCCCGCGAGGAAGGAGCCGAAAGGCGCGCTGCCGAGATCCAGTGGCACGGGCTTCCCGGTTGCCAGGTCCACCAGAGAGACGCTCCTGAAGGCGTAGTCCCCAGTCGGGCCCGATGTGACATCAACGAGGGCGCGCCCGTTGGCGACCGCTCCGACGCTCGCCTGCGGCGGGCTGCCGGCGTCCGGAGGGGTGAGATCGATCAAGCTACCGGACGCGAGATCGATGACCACGGCGCGGCTGGAAGCGATCGCCGGGCCGTCGGGCGCCCTCGGCAGGGACTTCACCATCCAGCCGAAGGCGTAACGGGTGTCGGCCAGCTGTACGTTCAAAGCGTCGTAGCCGTCCGTCGGCCAGAACGTCCGGACCGATCCAGTCACGACGTCCTCGATGGCGACTCCCTCGAGGCCATGCGTCGTCCCTGGGGCTGGAGGCTTACCGAGCCAGCTCAGGACCAGCGTCCCGGAGCTCGACTGGGGGTCGAACCAGCTCATGCCCGAAGGCACCTTGAGAGTCCAGCGCTGCCCGGTCTGTGGGTCGTATGCAAATGCCGGCGATTGGCTCGGCGACTTGTCGACGTTCCTCCAGACGATGAGCCGGTCGCCGACGGCCGCCGACACGACCGTGGTCTCCTTGGCCAGGCTCGCAAGGACGTGGTCAGTCCCTACTCCAATCTCTGGAAGCGGCTGTGCAGTGGCTCTGGGCGTCGATACCGGCGTCGGCGTCGGTGCCGGCGTCATCCCGATGTCGGCCGTTGACGGGCCAGCGGGCGAAAGGCTCGGTGAGGGCCTGGCGGCCAGCCCCGAGAACCCAACGAGTCCGGCGCCGGCGGCCACGATCAGCACGACTGCCGCCGTCGCGAGGCCTTCGAGGAGGCCTCGGCGATGTTCGCGCGCGGACGGTCCGATCGGCCCGAGGGAGACTTCGAGATTCGGGCGGTCGCTTCGCTGGCTCACAGGCTGACGATCTCCGGCGCGCGGGGCGGGTCAAGTGCCGTCCCTCCCACGCTGACGCCCACGCCTCGACGGCGGTGATGCCGGAGGTCGACCATCCGCCAGGTGAACGGCGCTCCGCGTGACATTCACTAACGTCGGGCGACCGCGACAAGGCTGACGACCCTGCCGGACGCCGCGGTGTATGGTTCGGAGGCGACCGCCTCGCCCGGTCGAAGGTGCAGGACCGGACGGCGCCGCAGTTGCCCCGACGCCGGGGCCCGGAGGGTCTGTCGACATGCACTCCTCGCTGATCGGCAAGGTCGAGAAGGCCAATCGCTACGCCCGTGAGCTCGATCGGATCTCGCTCGAACGGTTCGCGCTCACGTTCCGCGGCGACAACGACACGCACCATGTCAGCCTCGACGCCGGTCAGTGGCACTGCACCTGCCATTACTTCGAGTCGTGGGGCGTCTGCGTCCACCTCCTGACCCTCCAGAAGGTCTTCGGCGTGATGCTCCCCGAGGAGGCGCAGGTCTCGATCTACACGCCAGCGACGGTAGCCGCGCCCGCCTGACGATGCCGGGCGCTCGCCCGGCATCCGCGCCGGCCGAAGGCGCCCGGCAGCCAGCCTCTGCAGCCTCTGCAGCCCCCGGTCTCCGGGGGCTGCGTGCTACGCTCGGCGGGTCCGTTCGACGGACTCGCTGCGTGATCGCGAAGCCGGTGTGACTCCGGCACAGTCCCGCTACGGTGACCCGGGCCGCCAGGGCCCGGGAAGTCCGGTCGCCGATCCCGCAGTGGCTGCTCGACCTTCGAGAGAAAGGGTAGGCACCGCATGCGGCATCCCCCGGGTCGCCCGTCCCTGCTTCGGGCTGTGCTGCTCCTCGTCACCGCGGCCGTCGCTGGGTGCGGCGGCAGCGGTTCATCGCCCTCGGCCATCGCGCTCGCGAGCGCGGGCCAGAGCCCCGGGTCGACGACCGGGACGCAGCCAAGCGCCTCCCCGGCCAGCTACCCACTGACCCTGACCGACGACGAGGGCACCCAGGTCACGATCCCGACCGCCCCGCGGAAGATCGTCTCGCTGACGCCGGCCACGACCGAGATCCTCTTCGCCATCGGCCTCGGACCGAAGGTCGTCGGGCGCACCGAGGCCGACGACTTTCCCGCCGCCGCGGCAACGGTCGAGACCGTCGCGTCGTTCACCGCGGTCGACGTCGAGAAGATCGTTGGCCTCGGGGCCGACCTCGTGATCGCGGGCGGCAATGGCTTCAACCCGCCGGACTCGATCGCCAAGCTCCGGTCGCTCGGGATCCCGGTCGTCGTCGTCTACGCCAAGGACGTCCGGGGCGTCCTCGACGACATCCGCCTCGTCGGCCGGGCTGCCGGGGCGGGCAGTCCGGCGGCGGACCTCGCGACCTCGATGGCCGCGCAGTTCGACGCCGTCCGGGCGGCGACGGCCGGCATCGAACGGCCGCTGGTGTTCTACGAGATCGATGCGAGCTCGAAGATCTACACCGCCGCCGACGACTCCTTCCTCGCCGAGATGATCACGATCGCCGGCGGCCAGCCGCTCACCACGGGCAGCACGACCAGCTACGAGATCTCGCTCGAGAAGCTGGTCAGCGCCAACCCGGCGGTCATCCTGCTGGGCGACACCGCATCCGGCGTGATGCCGGGCCAGGTAGCCGCCCGCGCGGGGTGGGGCACGATCGCCGCAGTCATCTCAGGCTCGATCTACCCTGTCGATGACGTCGTCATCACCCGACCCGGACCACGCCTGGTGCAGGGTTTGGTGGACCTCGTCCGGGCGATCCACCCGGAGCTCGGGTTCCCGCCACTCCAGACCGCGGACCCGTCGCTCGCGCCGGCCACGCCGGTGACGCCGTGACCGCCGTCGCCTCGGTCAGGGGTCGGGCCATCGCCGGACGATCCGGGCGGCCGCTGGCGCTCGCGATCGGCGGCCTCGCCGCGCTGGCCGTCGTGTTCGTGGCCGGGGTCGCGGCCGGGACGGTCGCCGTCCCGATCGGCGACACGCTCGGCATCCTGGGTCATCGGCTGCTCGGCCTCGCGGGACCGGTGACCTGGACGCCGGCCGAGGAGGCGATCGTCATCGACCTCCGTCTGCCGCGCGTCCTGACCGCGATGACCGTCGGGGTCGGGCTCGCCGTCGCCGGGGTCACGTTCCAGGGCCTGCTCCGCAACCCGCTCGCGGATCCCTACGTCCTCGGCACCGCGTCCGGGGCGGCGCTGGGCGCGGCGGTCGCCGTCATCCTCCCGGTCCGGACGCTGATTCTCCAGTTCGGGCTGCTCAACGTCCTGGCGTTCGCCGGGGCGCTCGGGGCCGTGCTGCTCGTCTACCGCCTGTCGCGCGTGGGAGGCGGCGGCGGGACGACGAGCCTCCTGCTGACCGGCTACGCCGTCGGGTCGCTGCTTGCCGCGGGCCTGGCGATGGCGATGTACCTCTCGGGTTCCGGACTCCGCCAGATCTTCAACTACCTGCTCGGCGGCTTCGACGCCGCGTCGTGGGAGCGCCTCGCGGCCGCGCTGCCCCTGGTCGCGGGCGCGGCGCTGCTGATCGGCCTGCGAGCGAGGTCGCTCAACGGGCTGCTGCTCGGTGAGGACGCGGCGACGCACCTCGGGATTGACGTCCGGCGCGAGCGGGCGATCCTCCTGTCGCTCGCCTCGCTCGCGACCGCGGCCTCGGTGGCGGTGTCGGGCCTGGTGGGATTCGTCGGCCTCGTCGCGCCGCACGTCGTTCGCCTCGTCGTCGGGCCGAACGCCCGGCTCGTGCTGCCGCTCGCCGCGCTGCTCGGCGCCAGCCTCATGGTCGGCGCCGACCTG
>DATEZX010000186.1:0-2448 GCA_035255225.1 Candidatus Limnocylindrales bacterium | reverse complement strand
GAGCCGGGCGATCGTCGGGCCACTGACCCGCCATCTGCTCGAGGAGCTGCACGTCGACCGCGCGCTCATGGGGACGTACGCCCTGTCCCTCGACGAGGGCCTCTCGACCACCGATCCGTCGGAGGCCTTCACCAAGCAGCTCGCGATGACCCGAGCGGGCCAGGTCATCCTCCTGGCCGACAGCTCGAAGCTCGGCAGCCGGTCGTTCGCCGCCTCGGGCCGGCTGGCCGACATCGACGTCCTCGTCACGGACGCGCGGATCCAGCCCGGCGCCGTCCGGCGGCTGACGCGCCTCGGCGTCCGGGTCGTGAAGGCATGACGGCCGCGGTGAGCCGCGCTGCCGGAGCGCCCTCCGGGCCCGGCCACGGCAACATCGCGTACCTGAGCGACTCCCGGCCCGACTTCGAGCCGTTCGAGGAGTCGTGCGGCACGGTCGTCGGGTTCGCCTACCGTGGCGACCTGGCCGGCGAGATCGCGGCCGGCTCGGTCTCCCCCGAGGAGGCCCTGTCGCTGCTCGACGACATGCTC
Organism: Candidatus Limnocylindrales bacterium; assembly: GCA_035255225.1. Classification (GTDB taxonomy): domain Bacteria; phylum Chloroflexota; class Limnocylindria; order Limnocylindrales; family CSP1-4; genus UBA5189. The sequence continues at coordinate 1,920 of DATEZX010000186.1, read as the reverse complement.
GCGATCCGCGAGCTCGAGGGGATGATCGTCCGCCTCCGCTCCGGCGGCTACGACCCCCTCCCCGCGTATGACTACCGCGGTCCGACCCACGTCTCGATCGGCCAGGAGGCGACGGCGGTCGGCACGGCCGCCGCGATTCGCTCCGACGATCGCATCACGAGCAGTCATCGCGGTCACGGGGACGCGATCGCGAAGGGTTTCGCGGCGATCCGGCGGATGGCGCCCGACGAGCTTCGCGCTCGCCTGCCCGGCGACGACGCTCGCGGCGATCGAGCCGAGCCGCCGGACCGCGAAAGCCTCCTCGAGGCGGCGCTCGAGGAGCACGTCTTCCGGACGATCGCCGAGCTCTTCGGCAAGGAGGAGGGCTACTGCCGAGGCCGCGGCGGCGGGATGCACATCGGCGACGCCGCCACGGGTCATCTCGGCGCCAACGCCATCGTGGGCGGCAGCGTCCCGATCGCGACCGGCGCCGCGATGGCGATCCGGTACCTCGGCGACGACACGATCGTGGCCTGCCTGGCCGGCGACGGCGCCTACGCCAACGGCGTCGTCCTCGAGTCGCTGAACTGGGCGTCCCAGGCCCAGTGGACGAACCACCTGGCCGGTCCTCGACCCCGCGGCCTGCCGATCGTCTATGTCATCCAGAACAACCACTACGGGATGACTCACCGGACCGACGACGAGGTCATGGGCGTGCGCCACCTCGCCCGGCGCGGGGCGGGCTTCGCCGAGGACGGGATGCACGCCGAGGTCGTCAACGGGATGGATGTCCTCGCGGTGCGCGACGCGGTGGGGCGGGCGGCTGCGCGCTGCCGGGCGGGCGACGGGCCAGTCCTGCTGGAGCTGAGCACGTACCGCTACTACGGGCACTCCCTCTCGGACCCGCGACACGAGTACCGGACCCGCGAGGAGGAGGCGGCCTGGCGCGCGGCCGACCCGATCGAGCGGCTGAAGCGCCAGATCATTGCGGCGGCGGTCACCGACGAGGACGGCGTCGCCGCGCTCGAGCGGCGTGCGGCCGCTCGCAACGAGCGGGCTGCCGTTCGCGCGGCCGCCGCGACCGATCCGAATCCCGACGAGCTCCTGGCCCACCTCTACGCCCAGACGTCAGAGGACGAGGTGCCCACGGCCGCCGGGACGGTCGTCATCCACGCCGCGCCACCGTCGGCGGCCCGCGACGCCGAGGGCCGGATCTCCTACCGCGACGCCATCCGCGAGGCGCTCGTCGAGGAGATGCGCCGCGACCGCCGGGTCATCGTCTATGGCGAGGACGTCGCCGACTATGGCGGGGCCTTCAAGCTCACGAAGGGCCTCCTCGAGGCGTTCGGGCGGGATCGGGTGTTCAACACCCCGATCTCCGAGGCCGCCATCTGCGGGACGGCGGTCGGGGCGGCGATGCTCGGACTTCGACCCGTCGTCGAGCTCATGTACATGGACTTCGCCCTGATGGCCTCCGACCAGATCGCCAACCAGGCCGCGAAGTGGCACTTCATGAGCGGCGGCCAGCTGACGGTCCCGCTCGTGATCCGGGCGTCGGTGGGGGCCGGCAAGGGCTACGGCGGCCAGCATTCGCAGTCGCTCGAGTCGCTGTTCACCCACATCCCCGGCCTGATCGTCGTCTATCCCGCGACGCCCGCCGACGCGAAGGGCCTCCTCGCCTCGTCGATCCGCGACCGCAACCCGGTCCTGTTCGTCGAGAGCCAGGCACTCTACCCCACGACCGGCCCCGTCCCGGAGGGCGAGCACCTCGTCCCGATCGGAGTCGCGCGGGTCGCGCGCGAGGGCTCCGATGCGACGATCGTCGCCTGGGGCCCGGCCGTCCTCGATGCGCTGGCGGCGGCGGAGCGGCTGCATGCCGAGCGCGGGATCGAGGCCGAGGTCGTCGACCTGCGCACCCTCGTCCCGCTCGACACCGAGACC
>DATEZX010000185.1:0-4055 GCA_035255225.1 Candidatus Limnocylindrales bacterium | reverse complement strand
ATGAGGTCCTCGTCGTGACACACCTCGCCCAGATCGCCGCGCACGCCGACGCGCACTTCCGGATCGCCAAGCGCGAGCGCGACGGCCGCACCGTGACCGAGGTCGAGCGCCTCGATCGCGAGGGCCGGATCGCCGAGCTGGCCGCGATGCTCGGCGGCGTCGGCGCCACCGAGCCGGCGACCGCGCCCGGCGACGAGGTCGCCGCGCACGCCGCGCCTGACTCCGCGGTCCCGGAGGCCGCCGATGGACCGGCGCTGGCGCCGAGCCTCGTCGCGTCGGCGCGGGCGCTCCTCGAGGCGGCCGAGGCGGCGCACGCGCGAGCCGTCGGCCCGGGACCGATGGCGGACGCCTGACACCGGTTCGGCAGGTGACCGCCGCGGCCTCGGTGGCGCTCGACCGGGCGATCGGCGACTACCTGCGCTTCCTCGCCGTGGAGCGGGGCCTCGCGCCGGCGACGATCCGCGCCTATCGCGCCGATCTCGACGACTTCGCGGCCGCCCGTGGCACCGGCGACGGCTGGGCGCGTGGCCCGGACGTGGCTCTCCGCTACCTCGCGGCTCGGACGCGGCGGGGCCGCCCCACCGATCCCGGTCTCGCACCCACCAGCCTCCGCCGTCGGGCGGCTGCGATCCGCGGCTTCTACCGCTTCGCGTTCGGCGAGGGACTCATCGACCTCGACGTGGCGGCCCACCTCGACCTGCCGCGGATGCCGCGCCTCCTGCCGGACACGTTGACCGTGGTCGAGGTCGCGCGGCTGCTCGACGCGGCGGCCGCGGCCGGGCCCCGCGAGCGCGCGCTCCTGGAGCTGCTCTACGCCGCCGGCCTGCGCATCTCGGAGGCCCTCCGGCTCGACCTCGAGGACGTCTCCCTCGACGGGGCGTTCGTCCGCGTCATCGGCAAGGGCGATCGCGAGCGGCTCGTCCCGGTCGGCGAGGTGGCGATCGCGGCGCTGCGGGAGTGGATCGACGGCCCGCGCGCGGCCCTGCTCGCGGCACACCACGTCGAGCCGATCCGCGGTGGGCCGGTGTTCCTCGGCGATCGCGGGGCGCGACTGGCGCGCCAGCAGGCCTGGGCGATGGTCCGGCGGGCCGCGGTCGCGGCCGGCATCACCGCCCGTGTGAGCCCCCACACCCTCCGCCACTCCTTCGCCACGCACCTCCTGGAGGGCGGGGCCGACCTGCGCATCGTTCAGGAGTTGCTCGGACATGCGAGCATCAGCACAACGCAGCTCTACACCCACGTGACGGGGGAGCGGATCCGCGAGGTGTACTCGCGTGCCCACCCCCGGGCCTGAGGGAGGACGACGTGGCACGGTACGCGGACCAGCTCCTCGCGGATGGGGAGCGGGTCATCCTTCGGACCCGCCAGCACTGGCTGGCGACGATCGCCACGGGCCGAACGCCGTGGGCGATCCTGATCGCGTCCCTGCTCCTGCTGGCGCTGAACCTGTCGATCGAGGCGGGGGTGCTCCGGACGCTCATCGGCTACCTCGGCCTCGGGCTGTTCCTGCTCGCCCTCGTCTGGCTCGCGATTGTCTACTGGTCCTGGTACGTCCAGGACTACATGGTCACGAGCCGCCGGGTCCTCAAGGTCGATGGGATCCTTCGGAAGCGCTCGGCTGACAGCTCCCTCGAGAAGATCAACGACGCGATCCTCGAGCAGAGCGTCCTGGGCCGGATCTTCAACTACGGCGACCTCGAGATCATGACCGCGGCCGAGACCCCGGTCGACCACTACGACTTCCTCGCCGGGGCCCAGCTCTTCAAGCGCACGATGCTCGACGCCAAGCACGCGCTCGAGCAGGAGGTCTACGACTTCCCGGGCCCGCCGCTGCGCGCAGCGCCCGGACCGGCCGCCCAAGCCCCGGCCCGCGCGCCTGCCGCCGCGACCCCCGCCCCGGGTAACGCGCCTGCCGCGCCGTCCGGGGCGCCCAGGCTGACGTCCGACGAGATCACCCGTGCCCTCGGCAACCTGGCGGACCTGCGCGACCGCGGCGCGATCAACCCCGAGGACTACGAGGCCAAGAAGCAGGACCTGCTGGGCCGTCTCTGATGCTCGCCAACGCGTCGTTCGAGGCGATGGTCGTTCGGGTCATCGTCATTGCCGTCTTCCTGCTGGTCGCGTTCCCGATCCACGAGTTCTCCCACGCCCTCGCGGCCTACCGCCTCGGCGACAGCACCGCCAGGCTGTTCGGGCGCCTGACCCTGAATCCGATCGTCCATTTCGATCCCATCGGCGGGTCGCTGCTGGCGATCACGTTGCTCCTCGGGTCCGGGCTCGCGTTCGGCTGGGCAAAGCCGACGCCGGTCAACCCGCGGAACCTCCAGGGCGGCCGATGGGGTGAGGCGATCGTGGCGGCGGCGGGCCCGATCTCGAACCTGGTCCTGGCGGTCGTCGCCGCGCTGCCGCTCCGCTACATGCTCGCGGCGGGCATGGATCTGCCGCTCGTTGAGGAGGCGCTCGCCCTCCTGGTTTCCATCAACCTGCTGCTGATGGTCTTCAATCTCATTCCCGTGCCGCCGCTCGACGGCGGGGCCGTGCTGTTCGCGTTCCTGCCGCCGCAGACCGCCTGGCAGCTCCGGCCGATCCTGGCGCAGTACGGGTTGGTGATCCTCATCCTCCTCATCTTCCCGATCTTCGGCGGGACGTCGCTCCTCGGCGAGATCATCACCTCCGTCGTCGGGCCGCTGTACAGCCTCCTGACCGGGCTCTGATGCCGCGTCCCGGATCGGCGAGCTGGTGGGCCGCCAAGGTCCGACAGGCCGGGGCCTACGCTCGAGCGAGGGTCGACCCGGGCGAGCGAGCGGACCTCGCCGGATGGCTGACGCCGGCTCAGCTGCGCGTGTTCGACGCGATGCACGTGGCGGACCGGCGGCACGGCCTGGACGTCATGGCGTATCTGCGGGCCGACGGCATCGACGACCCGGAGGTCCTCCTGGCAGGCCTGCTCCACGACGCGGGCAAGGGCCAGTCGGGCTTCGTCGCCCGCATCCTGTACTCGCTGTCGCAGGCCTACGGTGGGTGGATCTGGGGGATCGGGATTCTGTTGCCGCCGCTCACGAAGTCCATGACTCGCCTCCGTGCCCACCCAGCGCTGTCCGCGATGCTCGCCGAGGCGGCCGGCTGCTCGCCGCTGACCGTGGAGCTGATCCGCCGGCAGGACGATCCGCCGGCCGACGAGACGGCCCGCCGGTTCCACCTCGCCGACGACGCCAACTGACGATGCTCGAGCTGCGGATCGACACCGGCCCGAGCCCGGAGCGAGCCACCCAGGTTCGGCTGGCCGAGTGGGAGGGACCGCTGGGCCTGCTGCTGTCCCTGATCGAGGCCCGTCGCCTCGACGTCCTCGACGTCCCGCTCGGGAGCCTCGCCGAGGCCTACCTCGACGCCCTCGCGGCGATCGAGGTCGACCGGATGGGCCACATCAGCGCCTTCGTCGCGGTCGCCGGCCAGCTCATCCTCATCAAGAGCCGGGCGATGCTGCCGCGCCCTCCGGCGTCGGATAGCGCGGACCTGCCCGAGGACGGCCCCGACCCGGAGGCCGAGCTCAGGGCGCGGCTGCTGCTCTACCGGGCGTATCGCGATGCGGGGGCGACGCTCCAGGCGCTCGCGCTCGAGCGGATCGGGGTCTTCCGTAGGGAGGGCTCGACCGCGCAGGCGGCGGCCCTGGCGGGCGCCCGACCTGCGGATGCGCCGCCGCTCGACGCGTCCGTGCTGGCCGGCGCGCTGGGCGGACTGGCGTCGATCGTCCCGCCGCCAGAGCCTCCGCCCGAGGTGGTCCCGCGGACGATCACGTTGACCGAGCGGGCCGCGATCATCCGGGCCGCACTGCGCAACGCACCCGCGGTCGTGCTCCAGGACCTCCTCGCCGGCGTCCGGGACCGGGTCGTGGTCGCCGTGACGTTCCTGGCGATGCTCGAGCTCATGAAGCGGCGCGAGCTCGTCGTCGACCAGGCCGAGCCGTTCGGACCGATCGTCGCGCGACGGATGACGCCGCGGGAGCGCCTCGCCGCCGGGCTTGACGCGGAGGTCGACGAAGCGCCGCTCGACGAATC
>DATEZX010000184.1:0-4277 GCA_035255225.1 Candidatus Limnocylindrales bacterium | reverse complement strand
CGGTCGATCCGCGAACCCGCGAGCGACGGCTCGCCGAGGCGGCAGCCTGACGGGCAGGTGCCGTATCCTCCACGGCCAATGAGTCCCGACACCGCCTCGGCCCGTCCCACCGGGGCCGCGCCCCGTGGCTGACGGCACGGTCATCGTCATCGGCGGCGCCGAGGACAAGATCCGAGATCGGGTCATCCTGGGCCGCTTCGTCGACCTGGCCGGCGGGCCGGCCGCCAGGCTCGCGATCATCTCGAGCGCCTCGTCGCTCGGCCCGCTCGCCGGCGAGCGCTACCGAACGGTCTTCGGCGACCTCGGCGTCCGACGGATCACGCCGATCCACGCGGTCAGCCGCGCCGAGGCGAACGATGCCCTGATCGCGAGATCGCTCCGGGGCGCGACGGGGGTCTTCCTGACCGGCGGCAACCAGCTGCGGCTGTCGGCCACGATCGGTGGGACGAGGCTCGCCGCGGCGATCGCGGAGCGGTTCCATGACGGAGCGTGCGTCGCCGGCACCTCGGCGGGCGCATCGGCGATGTCGAGCCACATGATCGCGTTTGGGGCCTCGGGCGGGACCCCGAAGCATCGGATGGCCGCCATGGCGGCGGGCCTGGGCCTCCTGCCGAGCGTCATCGTCGACCAGCACTTCCAGCAGCGAAACCGCCTCGGCCGGCTGCTCTCGATCATCGCCCAGAACCCGAGCCTGCTCGGGCTCGGGGTCGACGAGGACACGGCCGGCGTCGTCACGCCGGACTCGATCCTCGAGGTCATCGGTCGGGGCAGCATCACGATCGTCGACGGCAGCGCGGCCGAGACCGATGCCTGGGAGATCCACGGCCACCGGCCGCTGATGATCAGCGGCGTGGTGCTGCACGCCCTGCCGGCCGGCTACCGGTTCGACCTCCGGCGCCGGGTCACGGTCGCCGGCCCGGCGCTCGTCGCGCTCCCGGCGGCTTCGCGCGAGGCGGCGGCGTCCAGCTAGCGAGGAGGCGACGATGACGGCGACGCCGACGCGCCGCTCAACGCGCTCGAAGGCGGCCGTGGCCAAGCCGGCCGCCGCGAAGCCGGCCACCGCGAAGCCGGCCACCGCGAGGGCGGTCACCGAGGACGCCAGCCAGTCCGCGGAGTCGGTGAGGAAAGCCGCGGGGGCGCTGGCGAAGCCCTCGAGACCCGCGGCGAGGGGCTCGACGGCCGGGCCGCGGCCAACCCTCCAGATCCTCGAGACGCGCACGTACCGCGGCCCCAACGTCTGGGCCCACACCCCGGCGATCCGGATGCTCGTCGATCTCGGGGTCCTCGAGGACTGGCCTTCGAACTCGATCCCCGGCTTCGTCGAGGGCCTCGTCGCCCTCATGCCCAGCCTCGGGGACCACGCCTGCTCCCTCAACCGGCGGGGCGGCTTCATCACCCGCCTCGAGCACGGCACGTGGGCCGGCCACGTCGCCGAGCACGTGGCCCTCGAGCTCCAGAACCTCGCGGGCACGCCGGTGCGGATCGGCAAGACCCGCGGCGCGGGCAGGCACGGCCGCTACAACGTCATCTACGAGTACCGCGAGGAGAGCGTCGGTGCGGACGCCGGCCGGATGGCCGTCCGGCTCGTCAACCACCTCGTCGCCCCCGACGATCCCGACCACGCCTTCGATTACGCAGCCGAGCTCGAGCACCTCATCAGGGTCGCCGAGCGGCAGGCCTTCGGGCCGTCGACCCAGGCGATCCTCGACGAGGCCGCCTCGCGCGACATCCCATTCATCCGCCTCGACGCGCACTCCCTCGTCCAGCTCGGCCAGGGCGTCTACCAGCAGCGCATCCGCGCGACGATGACCTCGCGGACGTCGGGCATCGCGATCGACATCGCCTCGGACAAGAACACCACCAACCGGCTCCTCGACGCCGCCGGGCTGCCGGTCCCGAAGTCCGAGGTCGTCCGGACCGAGGATGGCGCCGTCGCGGCCGCGCACGAGATCGGCTTCCCGTGCGTCCTCAAGCCCTTGGACGGCAATCACGGCCGGGGCGTCCAGCTCGACCTCCGGACCGAGGCCGACGTCCGGCGGAGCTTCGGCCCGGCGCTCGCCGAGTCCCGCTCCCGGGATGTCGTCGTCGAGACCTTCATCGCCGGCAGCGACTACCGCTGCCTCGTCATCGGCGGCCGGGTGGCGGCCATCGCCGAGCGCGTCCCGGCCGGCGTGACCGGCGACGGCCGGCACAGCGTCGCCGAGCTGGTCGAGATCACCAACGCCGATCCCCGCCGTGGCATCGGCCACGAGAAGGTCCTCACCCGGATCGCCGTGACCGACGCCGCGATCGAGCTCGTCCGAGGCCAGGGCCTCGAGATGGACGGCGTGCCGAACGCCGGCCAGCGAGTCAATCTCGCCCTGACCGGCAACATGTCGACCGGCGGGACGTCGATCGACCGGACGACCGACGCTCATCCCGACAACGTCGAGATCGCCGAGATGGCCGCCCGGGTCGTCGGCCTCGACGTCGCGGGCATCGACTTCATCTGCCCCGACATCACCGTCCCCGTCCGCGAGACGGGCGGCGCGATCGTCGAGGTCAACGCCGCACCCGGCTTCCGGATGCACACCCACCCGACGGAGGGCGAGCCGCAGTACGTCGCCAAGCCGGTCATCGACCTGCTCTTCCCGGCCGGTGCACCGGCACGCATCCCGATCGTCGGTGTCACCGGCACGAACGGCAAGACGACGACCGTCCGGATGATCAGCCACGTCCTGAAGCTCATGGGCCGGCGAGTCGGGATGACCTCGACCGACGGCATCGTCGTCGACGGCCGGCTCATCCGGCGCGGCGACATGAGCGGGCCGCGATCGGCCAGGACGATCCTCCAGAACCCGACCGTCGACACGGCGGTGTTCGAGGTCGCGCGGGGCGGGATCCTGCGCGAGGGCCTCGGCTTCGACCGCTGCGACGTTGCGGTCGTCACGAACATCACGGCCGACCATCTCGGCCTGGCCGGCATCGAGACGATCCGCCAGCTCTCGGACGTCAAGGGCGTCCTCGTCGAGGCCGTGCCTCGGTCCGGGACGGCGGTCCTCAACGCCGACGATCCGTACGTCGCCCGCCTCGCCGCGCGCTGCGACGGGGCCGTCGTCTACTTCTCGATGGCGACCGAGAAGGGCAGCGACGGCTTCGACCGGGTCGACGGCCATTGCGGCCGCGGCGGCGCCGCGTTCGTCATCCGCCACACGGCCGACGGCGACCAGATCGTCCTCCGCCACGGACCCCGGACGATGCCGGTCCTGTACACCCACCTCATCCCGGCGACGTTCGGCGGCAAGGCCCGGATGAACGTCGCCAACGCGCTCGCCGCTGCCGCCGGGGCATGGGCCGCCGGCGCCCACCTCCACGACATTCGGCAGGGCCTGCGAACGTTCACGACCTCGTTCTTCCAGGCCCCCGGCCGACTCAACTACCTCGAGGTCGGCGGGATCCGGGCGATCATCGACTACTGCCACAACGTCGACGGGATGCGGAACCTCGCCGACTTCGTGAACCGGCTCATGGCCAACGGCAGCGGCACGGGGGCGCGCACCCGGCGGGCGATCGGGGTCATCGGGATGCCGGGCGATCGGCGGGACGAGGACATGCGGGCCTACGGGGCCCTGGCCGCCACGGCCTTCGACGAGCTCATCGTGCGCGAGGACGCCAACCTCCGGGGGCGGGCGCCGGGCGAGGCGGCGGCACATGTCGTGGAGGGTGTTCGGGGCGAGCGTGGCGCGGGCGCGGCGGGCGCCGCGGTCGCGCTCGGTGGCGGGCACCCGGCCCCGCGCACGACCCGGGTCGACACGATCCTGGACGAGCTGACCGCGGTCAGGCGCGCCCTCCAGCGCAGCAACCCCGGCGACCTCGTGGTCATGTGCGTCGACGACGCGATCGGGGTCTACCGCACGACGATGGCTCGCGGTGGCGAGGGCGCCGGGACGGCCTTTGCCGACCCGGGCGAGCTCGAGGCGCCCGAAGGCTAGCTCTGCCGCCGGGCGGCCGACCGCCGGCTAGCGGCCCTGGTTCGTGCTGACGATGCGGACGATCCCGAAGATCTCGACGGCGGCGATCACGACGAGGGCGATGGCGATGACCATCTCCATGGTCCAGGTCCTCCTCTCGGGCCCACGGGGCGCGGGACCCACGGCCGGGCTCGGGCGGATGATGCGCCGTTCGGTCGGCCGCCGTTCGGTCGGCCGCCGTTCGGTCAGGCGCCGCTCGACCGCGCGCCGCTCGACCGCGCGCCCGGGGTGATGATCGCGGCCAGCTCGGATGCGCGCTCGACCGGT
>DATEZX010000183.1:0-2892 GCA_035255225.1 Candidatus Limnocylindrales bacterium | reverse complement strand
CGGGTCAACCGGATCGCACGCGCGGCGGGGTGGCAGGTCGCGGGCCGAGAACGGGGTCCGACCGCCGGCCGGAAGGGGCCCGGTGAGCCGCGGTCCGCGGGACGACAAGCGCCGTCCCCGGGGTCGGTCGCGTGGCCCGGGTCGCTCGCTACATCATCACCAGGCCGCCGTCGACGGCGAGCACCTGGCCGGTGATGAACGCGGCCTCGTCGGACGCGAGGAACGCGACCGCGTTGGCGATCTCCTCGGTGGTGCCGAACCGGCCGAGCGGGGTCTGCGCGGTGATCTGGTCCTGGAGCGCCTGCGGCAGGTCCTGCGTGAGCTCCGTCAGCACGAAGCCGGGCGCCACCGCGTTGCAGGTGATGCCGCGCGAGGCGAGCTCGCGGGCGGTCGCCTTCGTCAGCCCGATGAGCCCGGCCTTCGCCGAGGAGTAGTTCGCCTGGCCCGTCTGGCCCGCCTGGCCGGACACGGACGTGATGTTGATGATCCGGCCGCCCTTCGCCTTGAGCATCGGCCGGGTGACCGCCTTGATCGCATAGAACGCCCCGAACAGGTTCGTCTCGAGCACGTCCCGGAAGTCCTCGAGGGACATCCGCATGATCAGGTCGTCGCGGGTGATGCCGGCGTTGTTGACGAGGATGTCGACCTTGCCGAAGGCGTCGAGCGCCGCCTTGACCAGGGCGTTCGCGGCCTCCGGATCCGTCGCGTCGCCCTGGACCGGGAGTGCCCGTCGGCCCAGCGCCTCGATGGCCGCCGCCGTCTCCCTGGCCGCGGCCTCATTGCCGCGGTAGCTGAAGGCGACGTCCGCGCCCTGGGTCGCGAGCCGGAGCGCGATCGCCCGCCCGATGCCGCGCGATCCACCGGTGACGACGGCGGTCCTGCCACTGAGATCGATCATCTCGGGCCTCCTCAGGCTCTCAGCGGCCGGCGGGCACGGCGGCCGGCTCGGGCTCGCCCGGGACGACGTCGTCGAGCGGCGGGTTGACCGGCCCGGGTCGCGCCATCAGCTCCGCGAGCGCCTGCGGGATCGGATCGACGGAGTCCCAGTCGACCGGCAGCCGGACGTGAACGTCCTCGGGCCGGACGGCGATGTCGCCGTCGCGCCCCCGCGCAGGGTCCGCGGTCCACTCGATCGTCACGGCGCCCGACGTGAACCCGGCGCCGAACGCGACGATCGTGATCCGGTCGCCGATCTGCACGCGACCCTCGTTGACGGCCTCGGCCATCGCGATGGGCACCGAGGCCGCCGACGTGTTGCCGTACCGGTCGACGTTCGTGAACATCCGGTCCATCGGCAGGTCGAGGCCCTTCGCCACCGCCTCGATGATCCGGATGTTCGCCTGGTGCGGAATGAACAGGCTGATGTCGTCCGGCTGGAGGCCGGACTTGCGCACGGACTCGAGGGCGGTCGATGCCAGCGTGCGCGTCGCGAACCGGTACGTCTCGCGGCCTTCCATCCGGATGTAGTGCTCGCCGCGGGCGATCGTCTCGGCCGAGGGCGGACTCTTCGCGCCGCCCGCCGGCAGCCAGATCATGTACGCGCCCTGTGGCTCGGTCGTGAGCTCGATGCCGAGCGCCCCGCCCGGCTCGGTGGATGCCGACAGGACGGCCGCGCCCGCGCCATCCCCGAACAGGATGCAGGTGGAGCGGTCCGTGTAGTCGAGGAAGCGGGTGAGCAGCTCCGCGCCGATCACGAGCACGTGCTTCGCGAGCCCGGACGTGATCCACGCCTGCGCCGTCGCGAAGCCGTACACGAACCCGGAGCACGCGGCCGCGACGTCCATCGCCGCCGCGCGGGTGTTGCCGATCGCCTCCTTCACGAGGGCCGCGGTCGAGGGCATCCAGTAGTCGGGCGTGAGCGTCGCGAGGAGGATGAGGTCGATCTCGTCGGGGTCGATGCCGGCGGCGCGGATGGCACGCAGGCTGGCGACGGCGGCCATCGACGCGGTCGTCTCGTTCGCGGCCGCGACGCGCCGCTCGCGGATCCCGGTCCGGGCGCGAATCCACTCATCGTTCGTGTCGACCATCCGCTCGAGGTCGGCGTTCGAGAGGACCTGCGAGGGCACGTACCGCCCCCAGCCGGTGACGTGGGCGTGGATCTCCTGGTTGGCGCTCATAGCGGATCGACCTCGATCAGTGGCTGCTTCGCGCGGACGAGCTTGCCGTCCTCCGCGTTGATCTTGACGACGCGACCGGCCTTGTCGCTCTTGATCTCGTTGAACAGCTTCATCGCCTCGATGAGCCCGATCACCTGGCCGACGGCGACCTCGCCGCCGAGGGTCACGTACGGCGCCGACCCGGGCGCCGGGGCCCCGTACCAGATGCCGCTCAGCGGGGCCATCACCGCGGGGCGAGCGGCCGGTCCGGTCGCACCGGCGGTAGTCGTCCCGGCACTGGGTGCCGTGCTGCCCTCGCCCGGCGCGGAGCCGGCGGCGGAGCCGACCGCGGCCGAGGCGACCATCGGCGCCAGCGCCGAGGGCTTCCGGAGCACGAGCCCCGTCGACCCGACCTGCACCTCGAGCTCGCTCAGCTCGGTGCGGTCCAACAGCGCCGACAGGCGGTCGATCAGGCCCAGCAGCGAGGCGTCACCGGGACCGAGCCCGTCCGTGCCGTCGTGCTGCGGCGCCAAGGTTGCCGAATCGGCCGTCGAGTGGTTCGCCGGTTCGCCCGGCGCCTCGGGCGCGAGGGCTGCGGGTTCGGGCAGCGCCTGCTCGGTCATCCGTCCCACCGCCGGAAGACGAGCGCGGCGTTCTGGCCCCCGAACCCGAACGAGTTGTTGAGCGCGGCGCGAATCGGGCGCCGGGTCGCGACATTCGGCGTCAGGTCCAGGCCGTTCGTGTACGGGTCCGGGTCGTGGAGATTGAGCGTCGGCGGGACCGCGCTCTCGCGGAT
>DATEZX010000182.1:0-3027 GCA_035255225.1 Candidatus Limnocylindrales bacterium | reverse complement strand
AGGCGCCTCGGGCGATCGCCAGTGAGCGAGCCGCGACGATCGCGCCGTTGAGGCCGGGCGCGCGTTCGACGAGCCCGATCGCACCGAGGTCGCGAGCGATGCCCGCGGCCGCGGGATCCATCGTCACGACGATCGTGCCGGCCACGTGCCGGGCATCGCGTGTGGCGACGAGGGTCCGCCGGAGCAGGTCGACCACGAGGTCGCGCCGCTCCTCCGCGTCGAGGTCGCCGCCGAGGCGGGTCTTCGCCGTCTCGAGGCCCCGGATCGGGACGAGCGCCCACGTGCGCGAGAGATCGGCGCGGGCGGCGGGCTCCACGCCGCCATCGTACCGGCCCCCGTCGCGATCAGCGGTCCAGGGCCGCCTGCAGGATGTCGGCGCCGAGCCGCGCCCGCCCGGCGTCGTCGGCCATGATCGTGTCCGTCACGACCGTTCGAAGCCCGAGCGCCCGGATCGGCGCCTCCAGCTCCGCGTCGACCGTGTCGAGGACGAACACGTCCGCGATGCCCGTGTACTGCCGTGCCACGCCGAGCGCGCTCGCCTCGTGGCCGAGCGAGACCAGCATCCGGTCCGCCGGACCCTTCAGGGCCTTCCCGCCGACGATCCCGGAGATGGCGACGACCCGGACGCCGCGTGCCCGGGCCGCCTGGATGCCCGCCTCGATGCCCGCGACGCCCAGGATCGGCTGGACGGAGACGAACGGGTTCGACGGCGCGACGACGATCGCCGTTGCCTCGCGCAGCGCCGCCTCCACCTCGGGCGTCGCCGCCGCCTCCGCCAGGCCCTGGAATCGGAGATCTCGAACGGCCGGCTCCTGGTGCCGGCGGACGAAGTAGTCCTGGAAGTCGAGCCAGCCGTCGTCGGTGAGGACCTGGGTTCGGACGGGGCCGTCGGACATCGGCAGGATCGCGGCCGGGACGCCCAGCGACCGCTGCAGCTCCCGCGCCACCACCGTCGGTCGGTCACCCCGGCGGAGCCGCGCCGTCCGGACGACGTGCGTCGCGAGGTCGCGGTCGCCGAGCCGGAACCACGTCTCCTCGCCGTATCGCTCGAGCATCTCGGCGGCCGCGAACGTCTCGCCGGCGATGCCCCAGCCCCACTCGCGGTTGTCGATGCCTGCCAGCGTGTACATGACCGTGTCGTGGTCCGGCGAGACGAGAAGGCCGTGCCGCTCCGTGTCGTCGGCAGTGTTGACGATGACGGTCAGGCGGTCGCCGAGGTGCGCCTGCAGTCCGTGCGCGAGGCGCGCGCCACCCACGCCGCCGGCGAGGAGGACGACCGGGAAGTCAGGCATCGCGGCCACGCTCAGGGCTCCTGTCACGGGCCCCGGACGGGGGCCTGAGGCCAATTGTCGGCCAGGAAGGCGCGATTGGCTGCTGCATGCCCGGGAATGGATGAGGCCCGCCGGCGGTGCCGGCGGGCCTCATCGCTTGGATAGCCGGTGGTTACAGCCCGGCGAGGCTGATCTTCCAGATCCCGCGACCGTGGGTCGCGGCGTACAGGAACGCGTCGCCGGACGGGCCGAACTCGACGTCGATGGCGACCGTGACCGGGAGGCCGGTCCCGACGCGCTTCCACGAGGTTCCCGCGGCGTCCAGGTAGACCACACCGAGGTCCGTGCCGACGACGAGCGCGCCGCTGGCCATGACCTTGATGCTGTTGGCCGGGACATCCGGGAAGTCGCCCCCGGCGGTGTTGTCGAGCGACGTCCAGGTGGCCCCGTGGTCGGTCGACTTGAAGATGTGCCCGATGCCTGCGCCTGGGCCCTCAGTGAAGCGGCGGCTGAAGCCGTTCAGGGCCAGGTACAGGTTGCCGGATGCGTCGATGGCCACGCCACCGATGTACCGGTTCGGGACGTTGCTGGTGCCCAGTGCCGCCGTGCGGCTGGTCCAGGTCCAGTCGGTGCCGTCGTAGTGGCCGACGGCAAGCCCGCGAGCGAAGCCCGCGTTGTTGCACGGCCCGCACCAGCCGGCAACGGCCCATTCGCCGTTGTAGGCCATGGCCGTCGCGACCTGGCTCGCGTTGCCGAAGGTGTAGACCTTCTGCCACTCGGAGCCGGAGCGGATCGCGAAGCCCTTGTCCTGGAACCAGATCGAGGCACCGCCCGCGAGCCAGTTGTCGATGTTCTGCTCGTCGGCGACGAACGGCGCGATGAAGCGCGCGTTGACCTCCGGCGGCTTGATCCTGAACGTCGTCGACTGTGACAGGTCGAGGAACGCGTCGGGATTCGTGGCGGGGTCGGGATTGGCGCAGGTCTGCGTCACCGACATGGACAGGACCACGTACTCCTGCAGGATGTTGCAGCCGTCGTTCGGGTCGACGAGGACGTCGCCGCCGTCGCCGCCGAAGTTCGAGCTCATCTTGGCGCCGCCGATCCGGTAGATCGAGCCGCCGTTGTCCTGCAGGCCGCCGCTGATGATCACGCCGGTGCCGGCCGGGGTCCGGGGGTTGGCACCGTTCGCGTTCCCGACGTCCACCGCGTAGTACTGGAGGGCGTCGATCGTGCCGTCGTTCAGGCTCTGCCAGTCGGTGGCGTTGCCGTTCCGGTTGACCGAGCCGTTGAGCGGCCGGCGATAGATGCCGCCGTCGTTGCCGGCGTAGAAGTACATCGTGCCGTTGTACGTCCCGACGGCCGCGGAGTGCTGGTCGGGGTGCGTCGTCTGCGGGCAGCGATTGGCCGTGCCGTTCGGCGGGTAGACCGAATCCGGCGCCCAGCAGGCGAAGTAGAAGTTCCAGTACGGCCCGACGGTGGTCCAGTTGGCCCCGGCGTCCTTCGTCTCGTAGACCTCCTCGAGGCCGGCGTAGACGTGATTGGCGTTCGTCGGGTCGACCAGCAGGAACTGGTTGTACCAGCTCTGGATGCCAGGGCCGTAGCCCTTGCCGCCCACGCTCTGCTTGAGCGCGGAGCCGGAGTTCGCGAGCTTCGTCTGCTCGGCGATCTTCGTGTACGGCCCGGCGATGGAGCCGTTGTTCGAGACGTAGATGCCGTCGAGGTAGCTGTTGACCGTCCCGACCAGCTTGTTGAGCAG
>DATEZX010000181.1:0-7784 GCA_035255225.1 Candidatus Limnocylindrales bacterium | reverse complement strand
CATCCGCGAGGCGCCGAGGACGCCCATGCCGACCGCTCCGTCCCGCGCGAACACGACCACGAGGAGCGCGACGAACAGCGCGCTGTCCGACGCGATGCCGAGCAGCCAGGCGATCTCGAGGCGGCGCACACCGGGGTTGGCGAGGGCCGTCCGAACCGCCGACCAGGCGTCGAGAAGCGCGTCCGGCATCGGGCCCGGATTCTGCGCCGCCGGAGACGACGGCGAGCCCTGACGGCGCTCGAGGCCCTCGCGCTGGTCACCGCCGCTATCCTCCCGACGATGGACGACAAGGTCGCGCTCCTGCGGGCGGTCCCGCTGTTCGCCGAGCTGGACGAGCGCAGCCTCCAGGCCATCGCGACCCTCGCCCGCGAGCACGACGCCACGGCCGGTGACGTCCTGATGCGCGAGGGCGAGCCGGGCGACACATTCGTCGTCATCGTCGACGGGACCGTGCGCGTGGAGCAGGAAGGCCGTGACATCCGGTCGATGATGGCCGGCGGGTTCCTCGGCGAGATCGCCCTGCTCGAGCACGGGCCGCGCACGGCGACGGCGACGTGCGTGACCGACTGCCGGCTCCTGACCCTCGGACACTTCGAGTTCGACCGGCTGCTGGCGACCTTCCCGGACGTCCGGTCGAAGGTCCTCGCCGTGCTCGCGCGGCGAGCACGGGCGCAGGCGACCTAGCTCGGGCTCTCGATCGCGCCCGAGGTCGGCGCCGCGTCGTTCGACCGGTCGGCGACCCATGCGTCCACGATCTGGCCGAGGGTCGGCAGGCTCACGGCGCCCGAGCCGAGGGCCGCGTCGTGGAAGCCCTTGATCTCGAACCTCGCGCCGAGGCGATCCTTCGCCATCGCCCGCAGCCGGAGGATCTCGAGCTGGCCGATCTTGTAGGCCAGGGCCTGGCCCGGCCAGACGATGTAGCGGTCGACCTCGTTCTCGATGTTGTTCTCGCCGAGGGCGGTGTGCTCGACGAGGAACTGGATCGCCCGATCACGTGTCCAGCCGAGCGCGTGCATCCCCGTGTCCACGACCAGCCGGCCCGCACGCCAGGCGTCGTACGACAGGATCCCGAAGCGGTCGAGAGCGCCGGAGTACAGGCCCATCTCGTCGGACAGCCGCTCGGCGTACAGGCCCCAGCCCTCGGTGAACGCGGTCGAGCCGAGGTTCCGCTGGAACGCCGGCAGGCCATCGAGCTCCTGGGCGATCGCGATCTGGAGGTGGTGGCCGGGGACGGCTTCGTGGAAGGCGAGGGCCTCGGCCTCGTAGCGCGGCCGTGTCGTGGGTTGGTGGAGGTTGATGTAGTAGCGACCCGGACGCGAGCCGTCGATCGCGGGCCACGAGTAGTAGGCGATCGTCTGGTGGGCCTCCGCGTGGCTCGGCACGGCCACGACCTCGCATGCGGCCCGCGGCAGCCTGCCGAACCAGTCCGGGATCGCGGCCGTTGCCCGCTCGAGCGAGCGCCTGGCCGTGGCGAAGACCTCCCTCGCCGTGGCGAAGCGGAGCGCCGGGTCGCCCCGGAGCGACGCCAGGGTCGACGCCAGGTCGGCCGTCTTCAGCAGCCGGCGGCCGAGGGCGATGAACTCCCCGTCGATGCGCTCGATCTCCCGGAGGCCGGTCTCGTGGATCGCCTCGGGAGCGAGGTCGAGGGTCGTGTGGACCCGGATGAGGGCGCGGTAGGCGTCGAGCCCGCCGGGGATGTGGACGAGGCCCGGCCGGTCGTTGGGCCTGGCGATCGGCAGGATCTCGGATCGGAGCACCTGGCGGTAGCGCTGGAACGCCGGGCCGGCGACCTCGCTGACGGCTGTCAGGACGTCCTCCCGGAAGGCCTCGAGCTCGGACGCTGGCCAGTCGTCGTGCGCTGCCTCGGCCGGGCTGGCGAGCTTCCAGGACTCGACGGGCGTGGCCTCGAGGTGCTCGAGGATGTCGAGCGTCCGCTCGACCGGGGCGCGCGGCGCCACACGGCCCTCCGCGGCCGATCGCCGGAGGTTCTCGATCGCGGCATCGACGTGCGGTCCGATGGCCCGCCACCGCGCGGCAAGCGCGGCGCCATCGGCCGGCGTCGAGATCGTCTGGTAGTCGACGAGGTCCTGGAGGCCGGTCTGCGGGCCGCCGATCGGATCGACGGTCCAGTCCATCGTCCGAGCGGCGAGTGACGCGGCCTGGCCCTCGGCCTCGTCGATGAGCATCTGGCGGGTGAGGCGATCGGTCGGCGAGAGAGCGATCGGATCGATCGCCCGCGCCGCGGCGGCGACCTCCCGCCGCGCGGCCTCGATCCTGTCGCGGCCGGCGAGGCTGAGATCGTCGAGGCGATCGTCGAAGCGACGGTCGCCGAGCACCGTCGCCCACGTTGGGCTGGCCTCGAGGACCTCTTCCCAGAACCGCTCGGCGAGCCTGCGAAGGGTCGCGGCGGCGGACTCCGTCAGTGGGTGCATGGCCCGGTCGAGACCTCCTGCGTCTGGTCGAGCGCCGGGGCGATCCGGCTGGCGACGACTTCCGGCGAGAGCGCGTAGCCGACCGACGGATCGGCACGTGATTCTGCGAACACGACGCCGCCGACGGAGCCGTCCGCGAGCAGGAACGGGCCGCCGCTGTCGCCGGGCACGACGTGGGCCCGCAGCTCGACGAGGCGCCGCGTGACGCGATGCGTCCCCGTGACGTCGAGGCCGGTGGCGTCGTATACCGCCGCGGCCGTGGCCGGCTCGACCGAAGCGTTCCCGCCACCGGGATAGCCGAACGTCGCTCCGATCGTTCGGGGCGCCGGATCGGGCGCGAAGTGCAGGGCCGGCTCGTCCAGCCCGGAGACGTGGAGGACCGCGATGTCGAGCTCGAGGTCCACCAGGACCGGCGTCGCCGTGAAGCTCGCCGTCGGGGAACGGACCAGGATCGTGCGCGCGCCGGCGACGACGTGGGCGTTGGTGACGAGATAGCCCGCGCTCACGATGAACGAGGTCCCGCGGGACTCGAGCTGGCAGCCGTCGGCGACGACCAGCAGGACGGACTTCGCGGCCGCCTCGCCGATCCGCCTGGCCACGGCGTCGCTCGGCAGGTCGATGCCCTGGGCCGGCAGGGGCTCGAGGCCGAGGAAGACGTCCGGCAGCCCGGTGTCGTCGAGGAGGTTGCCGAGCTCGACGACAAGCTCGGTCGGCGGCGGGAGCAACCCGTCGACGATCCGCAGCGCGCGAGACGTCTGGGCCAGCTGGCTGAGGTTCGGGAAGGGTCCAGAGGCGAGCACGCCGCCCATGAGCCAGACGATGAGGACCGCCTGGGCGAAGCCGACGAGCGCCCCGGCGACCTGGTCGAGCGCGCCCAGGACGCCCCGGCCGAGGAGGCGGGAGCCCATCCGCCCGACGCCCGCGCCGAGGCCCTCGCCGAGCCCGATGAGGCCGAGCAGGACGCCGAGCGTCAGGACTGCCCGGACCGGCGGCGGCAGGCCGACGAGGAGCGGCGACGCGAGCGGCAGCAGGACGAAACCGATGACCGCCCCGCCGGCGGCCCCGACGAGGCCCGCGATCTGGGGCAGGGCGCCCGACCGCGCGCCCAGGACCACGCTCAGCACGACGAGCACGAGCGCGGCCAGGTCAAGGGCGTTCACCGGCCGATCCTGACATACCAAGCCCCGACGAGGCCGTTGACGCGGGCCGTCCCGACATTGCAGGTGGACCCCCGCCGCGACCCGCCACGGCAGGAGCGGCGTAGCATGGCCGGACCGAGCACAGGAGCCTCTCGATGACGCTGACCGCCACGCAGCCGCACAAGATCTATCTCGCCGGGGAGTGGGTCGACTCGCCGGACATGCTGGTCATCGACAACCCGGCCGACCCCCCGACGCCCGCCGGCGCGACGTACAACGCGACGCCCGAGCAGGTCGAGCGCGCCGTCCGGGCCGCGGTCGGCGCTTTCGAGGAGACTCGGGTCCTGCCGGCCTACGAGCGGGCCCGCGCCCTCCGCGAGATCAGCGCCGGCATCAAGGCCCGCCGCGAGGAGCTGGGCCGGATCATGGCCGTCGAGGCCGGCAAGCCGATTCGTGATGCGCTCGCCGAGGTCGACCGGGCGGTGTTCACGTTCCGGCTCGCCGCCGAGGAGGCCGAGCGGATCGGCGGCGAGGTCATCCCGCTCGACCTCATGGCGTCGTCCAGGGGCCGCGTCGGGATCACGCGGCGCTTCCCGGTCGGGCCGGTGCTCGGCATCAGCCCGTTCAACTTCCCGCTCAACCTCGCCGCCCACAAGATCGCCCCGGCGATCGCGGCCGGCTGCTCGATCGTCCTCAAGCCCGCCTCGAAGGACCCGTTGACGTTGCTGACCGTCACCGAGCTCATCGACGCCGCCGGGCTGCCAGGAGGGTCGGTGAGCGTCCTGCCGATGACCCGCGAGCTTGGCGACCGCCTGGTCCCGGACGAGCGATTCAAGCTCCTGACGTTCACCGGCAGCCCGGCCGTCGGCTGGCGGATGAAGGAGCGGGCCGGCAAGAAGAAAGTCGTCCTCGAGCTCGGCGGCAACGCCGCGGTCATCGTCGACCGGACGGCAGATGTCGCCTGGGCGGTCAAGCGGATCCTCGTCGGCGGCTTCAGCTACGCCGGGCAGTCGTGCATCAGCGTCCAGCGTGTGCTGGTCCACGAGGCGATCGCCGACGCGTTCCGCGAGCAGCTCGTGGCGGGCGTCAAGGGCCTCAAGCTCGGCGATCCGCTCGATCCGACGACCGACCTCGGGCCGATGGTCGACGAGGCCAACGCCTCGCGGACGCAGCGCTGGGTCGAGGAGGCGACGGGCCTCGGCGGCCGCGTCCTCGCCGGCGGCCACGCCGACGGCGCGTTCCTCGAGCCGACCGTGCTCGAGAACGTCCCGACGACTGCCCAGGTCTGCAGCAACGAGGCGTTCGCGCCCCTCGTCGTGCTCTCGACGTTCGGCGACTTCGGCGCCGCGATCCGCGAGGTCAACAACTCCCTGTTCGGTCTCCAGTCCGGGGTCTTCACGAACGACCTCGGGCACGCCTGGCAGGCGTTCAACGAGCTCGAGGTCGGGGGTGTGGTGATCAACGACATCTCGAGCTACCGGATCGACCACATGCCCTATGGCGGGGTCAAGGACTCGGGCCTGAGCCGAGAGGGCCTCCGCTGGTCGATCGAGGACATGACCGAGCTTCGGCTCCTGGTCCTCGCCCAGCCTCAGTAGGCAGGAGGCAGGTGATGATGTCCGGCTTCGGGTTCGGCTGGATGGACGGCGTCGGGATCCTCTGGATCGTGGGGATCCTCGCCATGGTCGCGTTCTGGGCGCTGATCATCGTCGGCCTGGTCTACGCCGTGCGGTGGCTCATCCGGGCCGACCGGAACAGCCGCCTGCCGGGCGGTCCGTCGGGCTGGAACGCGCCGGACTCTCGACCCGACAACCCGCTCGAGATCCTCCGCCAGCGCTACGCTCGCGGCGAGATCGACGAGGAGGAGTACGAGCGCCGGCGGAAGACGCTCACCGGCTCCTGAGGCCCGAGCCTGGCCGAGAGCCTAGATCGCGCTGGCGCAGGCCCGGCACTTCGAAGCGTCGACCGCGTTGGCTTCCTTGCAGTACGGGCAGGTCTTGCTGGGCGGCACGGCGGCGGCCGGCTCCTCCTTGATGAACAGCTTCGAGAGCTGCCAGACGACGAACGCCACGATGACGAAGGCGATGACGAAGTTGAGGAACTGCCCGTACCGGATCGCCACTTCGGTCTTGGCGTCGCCGTTGACGGCGTCCTTGAGCACCCACTTGAGCTGGCTGAAGTCGACGTTGCCGAGGAGCATGCCGACCGGCGGCATGATGATGTCGTTGACGAGGGAGCTGACGACCGTCCCGAGGGCCGTGCCGATGATCACGCCGATCGCGAGGGCCAGGGCGTTCGTCTTGAGCAGGAACGCCTTGAACTCAGTCCACATGTCGCGCCTCCCGTGACGTCCGACCGAACGGGGCCACGCTAGCGCAGTCGAGGCACGCCCGTACACTCGCGGCGATGGCCACCCCGAAGCCGCGGACCGCCGCCGAGCTGCTCGTCGCCTGCCTCGAGGCGGAAGGCTGCGAGGTCGCCTTCGGGGTCCCCGGCGAGGAGACCCTCGACCTCCTCGAGGCCCTCTCGCGGAGCAAGCGCATCCGGCACATCACGACCCGCCACGAACAGGGCGCGGCGTTCATGGCCGACGTCCATGGCCGCCTCACCGGCCGGGCCGCCGTCGCCCTGTCGACCCTCGGGCCCGGGGCGACCAACCTCCTGACGGGCATCGCCGACGCCTATCTCGACCGCTCACCGCTCGTCGCCATCACCGGCCAGGCCGGCTCCGACAAGCTCCACAAGGAGGCCCATCAGGTCGTCGACGTCGTCGAGATGTTCCGACCCGTCACGAAGTGGAACACCCGGGTCGAGCGAGTCGAGGCGATCCCCGAGATCGTCCGCAAGGCCTTCCGGGTCGCCGAGCTGGAGAAGCCGGGGCCGACCCACGTCGAGGTGCCCGAGGACCTGACGCGCCTGGTCCCGGACGGCGGCGATGCGGTCCGCCCCCTGGCGCGCGGGCGAACCTACTTCCCCGAGCCGACCGACGAGGCGATCGACCACGCCGCGCGGCTCATCGCCGCCGCCGAGCGGCCGATCGTCCTGGCCGGCAACGGTGTGCTGCGCCGGCGCGCCGCGCCGGAGCTGCGGGCCTTCGCGCGCGGCCTCCACGTCCCGGTCGCCGCGACGTTCATGGGCAAGGGCGCGGTCGATGACCGCTCGCACTTGTCGCTCATGGCCGTCGGGCTGCAGGCCCGCGACCACGTCATGACCGGCTTCGACCGGGCCGACCTCGTCCTCAGCGTCGGCTACGACCTCGTCGAGTACGCCCCGGCTCGATGGAACCCCGACGGGACCAAGCGGATCGTCCACCTCGACACGCAGCCCGCCGAGGTCGACGCGGCCTACCAGCCCGAGGTCGAGCTGGTCGGCGACATCGGCGGGACCCTCGAGCGGCTGCTGGCGGCCGTCCTGCCGCGGGGCGTGGGCGGGCGAACCGCATCCGAGCGGCACGCGGCCAAGGAGATCCTCGTCAACGCCGACCTGCGGACCGAGCTGCTGCGCGACCTCGAGGTCTGCACCGCCGATCGCGGCTACCCGATCAAGCCGCAGCGGGCGATCTACGAGCTCCGCCGGGCCCTCGCCCCGGACGACATCGTCGTCAGCGACGTCGGTGCCCACAAGATCTGGGTCGCCCGGCTGTACCAGGCCTACGAGCCGAACACGGTCATCATCTCGAACGGCTTCGCGGCGATGGGCATCGCGGTCCCGGGCGCGATCGCAGCCAAGCTCGTCCATCCCGAACGGAAGGTCGTCGCGCTGTGCGGCGACGGGGGCTTCCTCATGAACTCCCAGGAGCTGGAGACCGCGAAGCGCGTCGGCGCGGCGATCACGGTCGTCGTGTGGCGCGACGACGGCTACGGCCTCATCGATTGGAAGCAGCGCAACGCCTTCGGGCGACCCTACGCCGTCGAGTTCGGCAACCCCGACCTGGTGGCCTATGCCGAGTCATTCGGGATCCCGGGCTTCCGGCCCGAGACCGCGGACGCGCTCTATCCGACGCTCATGCGGGCCCTCGAGGTCGACGGCCCGGCCGTCGTGGACGTGCCGGTCGACTATGCCGAGAACGTCCGCCTGACGGAGCACCTCGGGGCACTCGCCGGCATGGCCTGACCGGGCGGGCCGCCCCGACGACCGCCCGACCGTGCCGCGAGACCTGCTGAGACGCCTCTCGGTCAGTCGGCCTGGTCGCGCGTGCGTCCGACGAACGGCA
>DATEZX010000180.1:0-2280 GCA_035255225.1 Candidatus Limnocylindrales bacterium | reverse complement strand
CCGCAGTACTTCCAGTTCAACAGCGCGATCTGAGCGATGGCGTGGCCCGAGTCGACCGCCGACGAAGGCGGCGCGCTCACGAGCGACGGCGGCGCCCCGGTCCTCGGCCCGTCCGGACACCGACCGCAAGCGTCGCGCCGGCTGGGCGTGGGGCCGTTCAGCCTGCGCCAGGTGACGGCGGCGATCACGGTCGTCGTGCTCGGCGCCTTGGCCCTGACGCTGGCGGTGCGCCCGCTGGGCTCAACGGTCCCCGGCCTTCCGATCCCGGAGCCCAGCGCCTACCTCCTTGGCGACCCGATCCCCGGGCTGAACGTCGGCGACGCGGCCCCCGAGCTCTCGGTCTCGCGACCAGACGGCACGACCTTCCAGCTCACCGATCTCGACGGCCAGCCCATCCGCCTCGCGGACCTGCGCGGCAAGGTCGTCTGGTTGAACTTCTGGGCGAGCTGGTGCCCACCCTGCCAGGCCGAAACGCCGATCCTGCGGACGATCGACCAGCGCTATCGGGACCGAGGTCTCGCCCTGGTCGGTATCCAGGTCCAGCAGACCGTCGCCGACGGCCAGCGCTACGCCGCGACGTACTCGCTCCGGTACCGGATCGGGGCCGACGTGTCGGGCGACGTCTTCCGGACCTACAAGGTCTTCGCCCTGCCGACCCAGTTCTTCATCGACCAGTCCGGCGTCATCCGGGAGATCGTGAATGGCCCGCTCAGCGAGGCGAGCGCGGCCGCGATCGTCGAGAGCCTCCTCGGGACTGGCCCGAGCGGTTCGCCGGGGGCGCCGGCCCCATGACGAGCGACCGAATGTCGATCCATCGCCGGCTCGATCGTCGAAGGCGCACGGGCACCGGTCGGCGCCCGCCTGCAGGGCCACCGTTCGAGGAGCCGCGATGCGCTACGTGATGGTCACTTACCCGAGCTCCGGCCACCGCGACTGGTGGGCCGCCGCGACGGCCGCCGAGAAGCGGGCCCACATCGACGAGATCAGAGCCTGGTTCTCGACGCACCGCGCGCTTGGTCGGATCGACGGCGGCGAGGAGCTGGGCGACCCGACGTACGTCAAGTCGATCCGGAAGGGCTCGGTGATCGACGGCCCGTTCATCGAGACCAAGGAGGCGATCGGCGGGTTCATCGTCCTCGAGGTCCCCGATGAGGCAACCGCGATCGAGGTCGCCAGCGGCTGGCCGAGCCTCAGGTGGGACGGCGATGTCGTCGAGCTTCGCCTGGCGGGCGACTCGGTGGCCGAGGCGGCGGTGCAGGCGGCCGACGAGGCCAGCGGGGGCTAGCTCGGCAGGACCCTGGTCAGTCCCTGGAACAGCAGCCACAGGACGATCGGCAGGATCACGGCGCTCGAGAATCCTCGAAGCGTCTCGCGGCGCCATGGCCACGTCGGGATTCGCTGGATCGACGACACGGCCGACTCGGCGGTCAGTGCCGCGTCCTTGAGCCTCGCGAGCCCGTCGAAGTCGCCCGCCCTGGAACGCTCCGCGGCCTCAGCCACGACGCCGGCCAGGACCGCGTTTGCGGTGGCCTGCCGTTCTCGCTTCTCGTCGACGATCCTCCCGTGGAGGCCGAGCAGCGGGACCACGAAGCACGCGATCGCGACCGCGAACAACACCGCCGTCATGGCGATGTCGGTGGAGCTCTGGAGCAGGAACCTCCCGATCGTCAGGCTGAGGGCGCCGATCAGACCGAAGAGCAGGGCCAGGATGACCAGGCCGGTCCAGGCCGTGAGCGAAGAGAACGCGTACAGCGGCTCGAGCTGGAAGACGTCGATCCGCACGGCGTCGCGATGGACGCGGGACACGACGCGGAGCTGATGGATGACGTGCGCGAGGAGGCTCAGCAGGATGACATCCGTCACGACCGAGACCGCGATCGCCGCGCCGTACCCGTAGGGGTGCGCGGCATCGACGCCCCAGTTCTCCGGCGACTCGAGGACGCTCGTCACGCCCGCGACGACGCCGACAACGAGAGCGATCAGCGCGTACGCCCTCGGCGTCCGGAGCAGATCGGGCGCGATCGCCTCGGGCGTCGCGACGGCCGGGTCCAGCGCCGGCTCGAGGCGCCGGAGGGAACGGAGCGCGACATTGTTCAAGGCGATCGCCGCCCAGATGAACAGCAGTGGCGCCGCCGCCCCGGTCACCAGATCCAGGCGAATCTGGCCGACCCGCTCCGGCCGGTCGATCCACTCGGCGGCATGCATCGGGATCGTGATGGCGACGGTCGCGACCGCGAACGTGAGCAGGCGCGGCCCCGGGAGACGCTCAGCGGCACGGAT
>DATEZX010000179.1:0-9747 GCA_035255225.1 Candidatus Limnocylindrales bacterium | reverse complement strand
CCACGTCGGCGTCGGGCAGCACGAGCATGTGGTTCTTCGCCCCGCCGAGGGCCTGGACGCGCTTGCCGTGGCGCGTGCCGGTCTCGTAGATGTAGCGGGCGATCGGGGTCGAGCCGACGAAGCTGACGGCCGCGATGTCTGGCTGCTCGAGGATCCGGTCGACCGCGACCTTGTCGCCGTTGACGACGTTGAAGACGCCGTCGGGCACGCCGGCCTCGCGCAGGAGCTCGGCGAGATACAGCGACGCCGAGGGGTCCTTCTCCGAGGGCTTGAGGACGAACGTGTTCCCGCACGCGATCGCCGTCGCGAACATCCACATCGGGACCATCGCCGGGAAGTTGAACGGCGTGATCCCGGCCACGACGCCGAGCGGCTGCCGGATCTGGTAGACGTCGATCCCGCTCGAGACCTGCTCGCTGAACTCGCCCTTCAGGAGCTGCGAGATGCCGCACGCGAACTCGAGGTTCTCGAGGCCGCGCGCCACCTCGCCCCGCGCGTCGCTCGGGACCTTGCCGTGCTCGGCGGTCAGGTGGGCCGCGATGTCGTCGCGGTGGGCCTCGACGAGGTTCCGGATCCGGAACAGGACCTCGGTCCGCTTCGAGAGGGACGTCGCCCGCCAGGCCGGGAAGGCGGCCTTCGCGGACGCCACGGCGGCGTCGACCTCCTCGACCGAGGCGAACGCGACCTCCCGGGCCAGCTCGCCCGTCGCCGGGTTGTAGACGGGACCGACGCGCCCAGAGCTCGACGCGACATGGCGCCCGCCGATCCAGTGGCCGAGCACGTCGCGCGGCTGGCTTGGACGGGCGACCTGTGGTTCGGCGACCTGGGTCATGGCGGAACCTCGGTGGGGAGCTGGAACCGACGTTTCGTGCCCGGCAAGGGTACCTCCCCCGGTCGAGATGACGGCGAGGCGCAGCCGGTCCGCTACTCGGCGGGTTCGGGCTCCGGCTCCCGTTCTGGCTCCGGTTCGGGCTCGACCCGGCTGACCGCCTGCAGCGGCGCCCGCCAGCGCTCGACGAACCCAACGGCCGCCAGGCCGACGACGAGCAGCGCCAGGGCCTGATCGACTCGGAGCGGGCCCAGGATCACGTCGTCGCGCCAGGTGAAGGCGACCGCGAACCGGGCGAGCCCCCACAGGCCGACGGCGACGAACAGCGCGGCGCCGTCGCGGCGGGCGACGACCTCCAGCCGTTGGGCCAGCACGAGCCCGCCGATCGCGACGACGACGAGGATCGCCTCATAGGCCGCGGCCGGGTGCGAGGGGACGTCGGCGGCGAGCGAATCCCACGGCCCGGGGCCGACGTAGGCGGTCGCCCACGGCAGGTCGCTCGGGAGGCCCTGGCCCGACGCGCCGAACAGGCCGGCAAGCTTCCCGGTGGCCAGGACGAACAGCAGCGGGTACGCGACGGCATGCATCCAGCGAGCCACCGGCGCACCGATGAGCCAGGCGATGATCCCGCCGGTCAGGATCCCGAACGGCACCGCCAGGGTCAGCCCGAAGCCGCCCTGCGTCGGGTCGACGATGAGGTTCGGGTTGGCCCGGTAGAAGTCGAGGTGGTCGACGACGTAGCCGAGCCGTCCACCGACGATCGCACCGGGCACGGAGCCGACGAGGATGAACATGAGGTCGCTGGCCGCGAGGCCCGGCGCCGGCACGTACGGCCCGACCGTCGGGGTCTGGTGGCCGATCCGGACCGCGAGCGCGATGCCGGCCAGGAAGACCACCTCCAGGACGATGACCTCGATCCGGACGGACGCGCTGTCGCCGATCCGGAGCAGCGGATCGAACGCGAAGGTCAGGACCGCCGGCGGCACGCCCGGAGTGTAGGTTGGCCGGCCTCCCGGTCGCGGGCCTGCTGGCGAGGCGGCGGCCGAAGGTCAGCCGGGCCGAACGTCAACCGGCGGTGGCCGCCGCCAGCTCGTCGAGCTTGCCGACCAGCTCTCGAACCGCGCCGGCCGAGTGCTCGAAGGCCGCTCGCTCGTCGGCCGAGAGCTTGATCTCGATGACCCGCTCCATGCCTCGGGCCCCGAGGACGACCGGCACGCCGACGAACAGGCCATCGACGCCGTACTCGCCCTGGAGGTAGGTCGCGCACGGCAGGACGCGCTTGCGGTCCTGCAGGATCGCCTCGACCATCTCGAACGTCGCCGCCGCGGGGGCGTAGTAGGCCGATCCGGTCTTGAGCAGGGCCACGATCTCCGCGCCGCCGTTTGCCGTTCGCTGCACGAGGGCCTGCACCCGCTCAGGCGTCAGCAGCTCGGTGATCGGGATCCCCGCGACCGTCGAATACCGCGGCAGGGGGACCATCGTGTCGCCGTGGCCGCCCAGGACGAAGGCGTGGGTGTCCTCGACCGAGACTCCGAGCTCCAGGGCGATGAACGCCCGGAACCGCGCCGAGTCGAGGACGCCGGCCATGCCGATGACGCGCTCTCGCGGGAAGCCCGAGGCCTGCATCGCGACGTGGCACATCGCATCGAGGGGGTTCGTGACGATGACGAGGATGCAGTCCGGCGAGTGCTGCACCGCCGCCTGGACGACGGACCGGACGATCCCGGCGTTCGTTGCCATCAGCTCGTCGCGGCTCATGCCCGGCTTGCGCGCGATGCCCGAGGTGACGACGACGATGTCGGATCCCGCGGTCTCCGCGTAGTCGTTCGTGCCGATGACGCGGGCGTCGTGCGGGACGACGGGCGCGGCCTCGGCGAGGTCGAGGCCCTTGCCCTGCGGCAGGCCCTCGACGATGTCGATGAGCACGACGTCGGCCAGGCCGGCCTCCGCGATGCGCTGGGCCGCGGTCGCGCCGACGTTTCCGGCGCCGATGACGGTTACCTTGTTGCGAGCCATTCGTGCACCTCGCTACCGGTCGTGGGAGGGATCGATCGTGAACTCCAGCCTGCCCGTCTACGCGCTGACGTTCCTCGGGATCCTCATCACCCTGCTCGGGCTGCTCGCAGCCGGCAAC
Organism: Candidatus Limnocylindrales bacterium; assembly: GCA_035255225.1. GTDB lineage: Bacteria > Chloroflexota > Limnocylindria > Limnocylindrales > CSP1-4 > UBA5189. The sequence goes on along the minus strand of DATEZX010000179.1, from coordinate 6,784 downwards.
GTCACGATCGTCATCGTCGGCCTGGCGTCGATCGCCGCTGCCGGAATCCTCCAGGTCATGGGCTCGCGGCGGCAGGGCTGATCGGCCCGTCCAGCCCGCGCCGAGGGACTAGCCTTCGCCGGGCGCCGACATCCTGACCTCGCCCGCATTCCGCGGGTCGATCGGGCCGGCGGCGCGCACCGCCTGGCTGACGCCGTCGGCGTAGGCCTCGAAGTTCTCATGGAACATGTGGGCGATCTTGCGAGCCGCGCTGTCGTAGGCGGCGGGATCGGCCCACGTCCCGCGGGGGGTGAGGACCTCGCTCGGGACGCCCGGCACGACGGTCGGCACCGCGACGCGGAAGATCGGGTCGACGACGGTCGGGACGTCCCGGAGCTCGCCGCCGAGGGCGGCCCGGACCATGTTCCGGGTGTGGGTGATGTTCATCCGGTGGCCGGTCCCGTACGGGCCGCCCGTCCAGCCGGTGTTCACGAGCCAGACCGGCACGTCGTAGCGCGCCAGGCGGTCCATGAGCATCTCGGCGTAGACGCCAGGATGACGCGGCAGGAACGGCGCCCCGAAGCCGGCAGAGAACGTGACGCTCGGCTCCTTGACCCCGATCTCGGTGCCGGCCAGCTTGGCCGTGTAGCCGCTGATGAAGTGGTAGGCCGCCTGCTCCCGGGTCAGCCGCGAGATCGGCGGCAGGACGCCGAACGCGTCGGCGGTCAGGAAGACGACGTTGTGCGGCGTGCCGGCGACGCCGGTCGGGTCGGCGTTGCCGATGAAGTGGAGCGGGTAGGCGCCGCGGGTGTTCTCGGTGATCCGCTCGCTGTCGAGGTCGAGGTCGCGCGTGACGGGATCGATGTCGACGTTCTCCAGGATCGTCCCGAAGCGCTTCGTCGTGGCGAAGATGTCGGGCTCGTACATCGACGACAGGCGGATGGTCTTGGCGTAGCAGCCGCCCTCGAAGTTGAAGGTGTAGCCCTCGCCCCAGCCGTGCTCGTCGTCGCCGATCAGGCTCCGGAGGGGATCCGCGGACAGCGTCGTCTTGCCCGTCCCGGAGAGGCCGAAGAAGACCGCCGAGTCGCCGGCCTGGCCGACATTGATCGACGAGTGCATCGGCAGCACGCCCTCGTCCGGCATCAGGTAGTTCATGACCGTGAAGGCCGACTTCTTGATCTCGCCGGCGTACATCGTCCCGACGATGATGATCTCCATCCGCTTGAGGTGGACGAGGATCGCGGTCGAGCTCCGGACGCCCTCGGTCTCAGGGTCCGCCTGGAACGACGGGACGTCGATGATCGTGAAGTTGGGCTCGAAGGCCTCGAGCTCGGCGAGCGTCGGCCGCCGGAAGAGGTTGCGGGCGAAGATGCTGGCCCAGGCCGTCTCGGTGTAGACGCGCAGCGACCGGCGGTGGGTCGGATGGGCGCCGATGAACATGTCCTGGCTGTACAGCCGCCGATCCCGGACGTAGTCCATGAGCCGGGCCCGCAGCCGATCGTAGTGCTCCTCGTCGAGCGGGTGGTTGACGTCGCCCCACCAGATCTTCGCCTCGCTGGACGGCTCCTGGACGATGAACTTGTCCTTGGGCGAGCGGCCGGTGTGCTTGCCCGTTCGGACGACGAGCGGCCCTTCGCCGGCGATGACGCCCTCGCCCTCGCGGAGCGCGTCCTCGTAGAGCTCGGCAGTCGATAGATTCCGGCGGATCATCCGCGCCGGCAGGAGCGTCGAGTCCACGGCGCGGCGGATGGCCGGAGGGGTGCTGGAAGCGGACATCGTGGTCGGTCTCCTGCTCGGGCGAGTCCGGGTGATCCCGGGCGCCGTGCCTGGTCCCGACCGGCCGCGCGTGACACCGGTTCCGGATCCCATGGCCCCGAAGGGACGTCAGGCCGGATCGGCGGAGTCGGCTTCCGCAGTCGTTTCGGCATGCTAGCACCGGGCCGCAAGCCAGGGTTGCGGATCGGTGCGATCTTCGTGACCGCGGCGCGACAGGCCACAGCGGCGCGAGCGATGGGCCGCTGGGGCGCGATGGGCCAGAGCGGCGCGAGCGACAGGCCGCCGCGGCCGCGTGGGCCGGGGGCCCTCAGGCGCGGTCGAGCGCCTGGGCGAGGTCCGCGATGAGGTCCGCCTCGGCCTCGATGCCGACCGAAAGGCGGACGAGCGCCTCGGGTACCTCCAGCGGCGAGCCAGCGACGGAAGCGTGGGTCATGACGGCCGGCAGCTCGATGAGCGACTCGACGCCGCCGAGGGACTCGGCCAGGGTGAAGAGCGTCGTGGCCTCGCAGATCGCGATCGCTCGGTCGCGCGCCGACCGGCCGTGGCGTCCGCCGGCCGCCGGGATGAATGACACGATGCCCCCGCCGAGGCGCATCTGGGCGGCCGCGGCCATTGCGCCGCGGTGCGCGTGCGAGCCATCCGACAGGCCCGGGTAGAAGACCCGCTCGATGTCGTCGCGCGAGGCCAGGAATCGTGCCACCGCCTCGGCGTTCGCCGCGTGGCGCTCGACCCGGAGGTGGAGCGTCCGGAGGCCGCGCAGGGCGAGGAAGCAGTCGAACGGACCGGGCACCGCGCCCATCGCGTTCTGGAGGAAGCGGAGCCGCTCCGCGGCCGCGGCGTCTCGGGTCACCGCGATCCCGAGCACGGTGTCGCTGTGGCCAGCGAGGTACTTCGTCGCCGAGTGGAAGACGATGTCGACGCCGAGCTCGAGCGGCTGTTGGAGGGCCGGCGACGCGAACGTGTTGTCGACCACGATGAGCGGCCGCCGGGGGGCGTCGGCGAAGCGCTCCCGGACCGTCGCGACCGCGGCCCGGATGTCGACGACCTTGAGCAGCGGGTTGGTCGGCGTCTCGAACCAGACGAGGCGGGTGCGATCCGTCAGCGCCTCCCACAGCGAGTCCGGGTCACCGGCGAGGTCGACATACGAGGTCGACACGCCGGACGGGCGTCGGACCCGCTCGAGATAGCGGTACGTGCCGCCGTAGACGTCGTCGCCGACGACGATCTCGTCGTGCGGTCCGGCCAGGTCGGCGATCGCGGCGGTCGTCGCCGAGCCCGACGCGAAGGCGATCCCCTCCCCGCCTCCCTCGAGCGTCGCGACCGCGCGCTCGAAGCGCTCCCGGGTGGGGTTCTGGGTCCGGGCGTACTCGTAGCCCCGGATCGGCCGACCGACGCCCGCCTGGCGATAGGTCGAGGTCTGGTAGATCGGCGGCGCGACCGCGCCCGTCAGCTCGTCGGGCTCCTGGCCGGCATGGACGGCCAGGGTGTCGAACGACGGCTGCGAGGCCGGGCGCGGGTCAGGCATCACCCGCCATCATGGCAGACGCGGGGGCGCGGACCGCGACGCCGCGCGAGGGTCCGCTAGTCGTCCGAGAAGGCCGGCGGATAGCGGACGACGCCGCGCAGGACCGGCGTCCAGCCGGGCAGCCGCAGCGCCATCCAGTTCTCGTCCGGCCATGGCTCCGGCGGCTCGATCCCGATCCGGCGCGCCCGCTCGAAGCCGAAGCGTGGGTAGTAGCCGGCCTGGCCGACCAGGCAGATGAGCGGCTCGTGCCCGGTGCGCGCGACCTCGATCGCGGCCCGCATGAGCGCGGCGCCGACGCCCCGCCGCTGGTGCTCCGGCAGGACCGCCACGGGGCCGAGGACCAGGATGGGTCGCTCGACGCCGTCGAGGCCGACGAGGTGGCCCCGGCTCAGGAGGAGGTGGCCGACGAGCTCGCCGTCCTCCGCCTGCGCCACCAGCGAGCCGCCGCCGATCCAGTCGTCGGTGCCGCGCACGGCGTCGACGATCCGAGCCTCGGCCGTGCTGCCGAAGGCCGCGTCGTTGATGGCCCGGATCCGATCCGTGTCGCCCGGCCCCTCGGGCCGAACGGTGATGCCGAGGATCGTCTCGAGTTCCATGACGCCAGTCTCTGCGCTGAGAGTGACGCTGACACGGCCCGAGCGGCCCGGACGCGGCGTGCCGCTCGTCCTGCGCTGTCGCTCGTCCCGCCCTGTCGCCGTCAGCAATCGAGCTCGAAGACCAGCTCGAGGCCGTCGATCTCGTCGATCTGGCTGCCGACCTCTCGGAACCCGAGGCGCCGGATGATCGCGAGTGACGGCTCGTTGCCGGGCGCCACCGAGGCCCGGAAGCGATGCACGCCCTGCGACTCCGCCCAGGCCAGGAGCGCATCGACGCACTCCGTCGCGACGCCCTGGCGCCGCCACGACGGCTCGACGCTGTAGCCGATCTCGACCCGCCCCGACTCGTCCGGCGGGCCGTGGAAGCCGATCGTGCCGATCGCCTGGCGATGGCTGTCCGGCGCCGTCGCCACGATGGCCCGGCCGATCCATGGTTGGATCGTCGGGTCGGCCTCGAGGGCCGGGATCCGGTAGTTCAGGAAGTCGACCAGGCCCTCGCGAATGGTCGTCGGGACGGTGGCGCCCATCTCGCGCGAGGCCGCCTCGAAGTCGCCGACCCGGAGGTGGCGCATGAAGGCCAGCGACATCGAGACGAGCTCGAAGCGCGGCGTCGGGATCGGGGCGACGTTCAACCGCGGCGCCGATCAGCCGCGGGCGAAGCCGTGCGGGCGATGGGCGAGGTGCTCCAGGAGGTCGAGCTTCGTGACGACGCCGACAGCGCGGTCGCCCCGCGTCGCCAGCAGCGCCGGCGCGCCGCCCGACAGGGCCGCGAACGCGTCGTCGACCGAGGCCTCGACGTCGATCGTGGGCAGGGGCCGGTCCATGACCTCGCCGACGGTGCGATCGACGACCTCGGGGTTGCGGAAGGCTCGATCGAGGAGGCCGCGCTCGCTGAGCGAGCCGACGATGCCGGCCAGCTCGTCACCCTCGGGCCGCTCGGAGACCGGCATCTGGCTGATGCCGAACCGCTGGAGGTGATCGATGACGTTGCCGACGCGCTCCGTCGTCCGCGCGGCGACGAGCTGCGGCAGCTCCGCGTCACGATGCGTGCTCATGAGCAGGTCCCGGACGCGGGCGACGCCGGTGGGGCTGTCGAGCATCCCGTGCTGCTGCAGCCACTCGTCGTTGTACAGCTTCGAGAGGTAGTTCCGGCCGCCGTCGGGGAAGATGACCACCATGACCGCCGCGGCGGCGGCCGGCCCCTCGGCCATGATCCGGCGGGCCTCGTCGAGGGCGGCGACCACGGCCGTGCCGCACGACTCACCGGCGAGGATCCCCTCCTCGCGGGTGATCCGGCGGGCCATCCGGAACGCGTCACGGTCCGAGACCCGGACCCAGCCATCGACGACGCCCTTGTCGTACGTGCCCGGCAGGAAGTCCTCGCCGACGCCCTCGGTCAGGTACGGCCGCGCGGTGTCGCCAGACAGGACGCTGCCCTCCGGGTCCGCGCCGATGATCCGGATCGCGGGGTTGCGGGCCTTCAGGTACCGCCCGATCCCGGAGATCGTGCCGCCGGTGCCGGCGCTCGCCACGAGGTGGGTGATCCGGCCCTCGGTCTGGTCCCAGATCTCGGGGCCGGTCGTCTCCTCGTGGGCCCTGGGGTTGGCCTCGTTCCAGTACTGGTCGGGCTTGAAGGCGCCCGGGATGTCGCGGGCGAGGCGCGCGGCGACCGAGTAGTAACTCTCCGGTGACTCGGGCTCGACGTTCGTCGGGCAGAGGACGACCTCGGCGCCGTAGGCCCGGAGGAGAGCCTGCTTCTCGGGCGACTGCTTGTCGGCCATGACGAAGATGCAGCGGTAGCCCTTCAGCGCGGCCGCGATCGCGAGGCCATGGCCCGTGTTGCCCGAGGTCGGCTCGACGATCGTGCCGCCGGGCTTCAGGAGCCCCGCTCGCTCGGCCGCCTCGATCATCGGCAGTCCGATCCGATCCTTGACCGAGCCGCCCGGGTTCAGGCTCTCGAGCTTCGCCAGGATGAGCGGCTGCTGGTCGGCCGGGCCGAGGTCGCGGGTGACATGCGACAGCCGGACGAGCGGCGTGTTGCCGATGAGGTCGAGGATCGTCTCGGCGTAGTGCATCCGCGGCAGGATAGCGAGGCTCAGCGATCCGGCGGGCCGTCGTGCTCCGGCGGGTGGACGTGGTCCGCGGAGCGGTCGTGCACGAGGACGCCCGGCCCCAGGAACAGCCAGGTCAGCCAGTGGCGGAGCCGCCGGGGATGGGTCGGTGGGTCGACCGTGCCCGGGTGGAGCTGCTCGACGACGGGCCGGAGGAGGTCCGCCAGCGCGTCGGTGGCGCGGCGGGCGAGGTCGAGCTCCTCGCGGGTGCCCGGATCGGGCACGCGGCCGTCCCACGTCGCGCCGAGCAGCTCCGGGATGGACGTCGGCGCCAGGATCCGCGCCGCCATCCGGTGGCCGACGTACAGCTCCTCCGTGCCGGCCATCGCCATCGGCACGATCGTCGCGCCGAGCCGCATCGCGATGAGCGCGGCGCCGGGGCGGAACGGCCCGATCGTGCCGACGGGGCCGTTGACGGTGCCCTCGGGCATCTGGACGAACACCCCGCCGGCGTCGACGACGGCACCCGCCGACCGAACGTGGGCATCGATCCCGACACCGCCCCGCCAGACGGGCAGGAGGCCACCGGTGCGCCTGATGAGCGCCTCCCGCCACGGCGAGGTGAAGGTCGAGGGACCCGACCCGAGGAACCATGGCCGCGGCTCGACCGGCAGAGCGTCGATGACGATGAACGGATCGGCCCAGCCGCGGTGGGCCGCCGCGACGAGGAGGAAGCCGCCCTTCGGCAGGAGCTCCCGGCCCGCGATGTCCACTCGCAGGCGGAAGGCGCCGAAGAGGGCGATCCGCCCGATCGTGCACAGGACGCGATACAGGAGCGGCGCCTCGGGGCCGGGGAC
>DATEZX010000178.1:0-4220 GCA_035255225.1 Candidatus Limnocylindrales bacterium | reverse complement strand
TCGTGTAGACCGCCCGGGCCTCGACGTCGACGTTCGGGACGCGATACGGACCGCAGGCGTGCGCCGCGGCCCGCTCGAGGACCTTCATCCCGACGCTGCCGTACGCCCCGTTGTCACCGACGATCCGGGCCCGAACGGCGACGAGATGACCGTCGGCGTCGCAGCCGACCGTGTAGTCCATCCAGAACGGGTGCCGCTTGGGGTGGAGCCGGATGCTTTCGCGGCGGCTGAGCGAGAGCAGGATCGGGCGCCCGGTGACCAGGGCCAGGAGCGCCGTCTGGCCCTGGACGCTGAGGTCCTCGCGGCCGCCGAACCCACCGCCGGCGGCGACCTGGGTGACCCGAACGCCCCGGGGCTCGAGCCCGAGCAGGGAGGCGACCTGTCGCCGGTCGTCCCAGGCTCCCTGGCCCGACGAGAATAGGTGGATCCGCGGTCTCGGTCGGGGATCGTCCGGGCCGGCGCTCCCGCCGCGATCGCCGGCGCCCGTGTCGGCGGCCAAAGCCGGCCCGGCAAGAGCCGGCACGGCAAGAGCCGGCACGGCCAGGGCGGCCTCCGGCTCGAGGAAGGCGTGCTCGATCCGGCTCGTCCGGAACGTCTCGGTGACGACGTGGCTGGCGCCGGCCAGCGCCGCGTCGACATCCCCGCGCCGCACGACCGAGCGCGACAGCAGGTTCCCACCCTCGTGGACCTGCGGGGCGCCGTCGGCGAGCGCGTCGAACGGATCGCAGACCGGAGCCAGGACCTGGTACTCGACCTCGATCAGGGCCGCGGCCTCCCGCGCCGCACGTCGCGTCGTGGCGGCCACGGCCGCGAGGACGTCGCCGACGCAGCGCGTCGTCTCGCCCTCGGCCACGAACACCGGCCAGTCGGCGCGGATGAGGCCCTGGTAGCGCTCGCCCGGGACGTCGGCCGCGGTGACGACCACCACGACCCCCGGTTGGGCGGCGGCCCGCCGGACGTCGATCCGCCGCACGACGGCGCGCGGATGGTCCGCGAATCGGAGCGCGCCGTGGAGCATGTCGGGCACGCGCAGGTCGGCCACGAAGGGCCGGTCGCCGAGCGCCAGCTCGGCGGCCTGGTAGCGGGCGGTCCGCGAGCCCGGCGTCCCGCTGCGGTCGGGCGTGGGCAGGGGCTTGCCGGTCCGCCGGCTCTCCGCCACCAGCTCGATGGCCCGCACGATCGGCTCGTAGCCGGTGCAGCGGCAGAGATGGCCGGCGAGCGTGCGCCGGATCGCGTCTCGAGGCGGCGCCGGCGTGCGCCCGAGGAGCGCCTCGGCCTTCATGACGATGCCGGGCGAGCAGAAGCCGCACTGGGACGCGCCGGTGACCGTGAAGGCCTGGGCCCATTGCCGGCGCGCCTCGGTGGACAATCCGGCCTGGGTCGTCACGACCCGTCCGGCGATCCGAGCCGCCGGCCGGGCGCAGCTCACGACTGCCCGCCCGTCCACCAGCACCGTGCAGGCGCCGCACGAGCCCTCCGGCGCGCAGCCGTCCTTCGGGCCGCGCAGCCCGAAGCCCTCCCGGAGGACCTCCAGGAGGCTGGCTGCGGGATCCGCCTCGATGGAGACCTCGCGGCCGTCGAGCGTGAATGCCAGTTGAGCCATGTCGCCCGCCTCGTGACCGCCAAGCGGCCCTGTTTCGAGCGCCTTACCCACCGACAGCATGGGTCGCCACGCCGCGGACGGGCGCCTGCTGTTCTTCCCATCCTTCGGGCCCGTTCGGATCGCCGGGCGGCCCGCCCTCGAGCGGGCGATACGAGCGGCGAACGTCCCGGGAGGCCTCGTGCGACGACTCGGTCTGGAACGGGAGCTGGTCGATCCGATCGCCTACGAGCGGACGGTCGCGCGCTTCCGGGATGGCCGCGTCGCCCTGCCGACATTCGCGCAGCTGGCGGATCCGACGACGATCCCGCCGTCGGTTCGCGATCGCCTCGCAGCCGTCGACCCGGACGCCCCGGACCCGCTCAACCTGTTCCGCGCGCACTGGTTCAACGCGCCTGATCGACGGACCGTCGCCGCCGTGCCGGCGCACGTGGTCCTGCCACCGACCCTGACCGGCGTCGACGCCCCGATCGTGGTCCTCCTCGCCGACCGGTTCCCGATGATCCGATCGCACAAGGTCCTCGCCGCATACGGCTGCCTCGTTCCTCGCCTCGTCACCGGCCAGTTCGACCCCACCACCGAGCGGGCCGTGTGGCCGTCGACCGGCAACTACTGCCGGGGCGGCGTCGCGATCTCGAGGATCCTCGGCTGCCGCGGCGTGGCAGTCCTGCCCGAGGGCATGAGCCGAGAGCGCTTCGACTGGCTCGGGGACTGGGTCGTGGATCCGGACGACGTCATCCGGACGCCGGGCACGGAGAGCAACGTCAAGGAGATCTACGACCGCTGCGCCGAGCTCGATCGCGAGCCCGACACCGTGATCTTCAACCAGTTCTCCGAGTTCGGGAACCACATCGCCCACCACGCCATCACCGGCCGGGCGGCCGAGGTCCTCGTCGCCCGGCTGGCCGCGGAGCGCCCGGCCGCCCGGCTGCGCGCGTTCGTGGCCGCGACCGGCTCCGCCGGGACGATCGCGGCGGGCGACTACCTCAAGGAGCACCTCGGCTCGCGGACCGTCGCGGTCGAGGCGCTGGAGTGCCCGACCATGCTGGCCAACGGCTTCGGTGAGCACAACATCCAGGGCATCGGCGACAAGCACATCCCGCTGATCCACGACGTCATGGCGACGGACGTCGTGGTCGGGGTCTCCGATCGGGCGACGGATCGGCTGGCGGTGCTCTTCGCGAGCGAAGTCGGTCGCGACTACCTGCGTCGGCGGCGAGGGGTCGACGACGCGACGATCACCGCCTTCGACTCGTTCGGCCTGTCGAGCATCTGCAACGTCGTCGCGGCGATCAAGACGGCCCGCTACGAGGGCTACGGGCCGGACGACCTCGTCGTCACCGTCGCGACCGACGGCGCGCCCATGTACGCGACCGAGCGGGCGCGCATCCTGGCGCGCGACTTTCCGAGCGGCTTCGACGCCGTCGCGGCAGGCGAGACGTACGGTGAGTTCCTCGCGGGCGCGCGCACGGACAACGTCCTCGAGCTCCGGAGGACCGATCGGGAGCGGATCTTCAACCTCGGCTACTACACCTGGGTCGAGCAGCGGGGCGTCCCGGTCGAGGAGTTCGAGGCGCGCCGCGATCCGGCCTTCTGGACCACCATCCGGGCGGTCGTCGGCGAGTGGGACCGGCGCGTCGAGGCGCTCAACGAGCGGACCGGCGTGCTCGCGGCGCTCGACAGGCGGACGAGCGCGGACCGGTGACCGCGCCGACCATCGCCACAGGAACGGCCCCTGGCCGCGTGGCCGCGCAGGTGGCGTGCGCCGGCTGCGGGACCGTCGCTCCCGCCACGGTCGCCTTCCCGGTGGCATGCGCCGCCGCGGTCCCGGGCGACGACGTCGACCACGTCATGGTCCGGCGAATCGATCTCGGCGCCGTGCGGTTGATCGCGAGCGACGATCCGAACCCGTTCATCCGCTACCGCCAGCTGTTCCGGGCGTGGCACGTCGCGCTCGCTGCCGGCTGGTCCGACGAGCGCTACGTCGGGCTCGTGCGGTGGCTCGACGACGCGGTCGCCGCGGTTGACGGCAAGGGCTTCCGAGTGACGCCGTTCGGCCGGTCGGCGCCGTTGAGCGACGGGCTCGGGTTCTCGGCCGAGGGTGGCGCCTGGGTCAAGGACGAGACCGGTGGCGTCGGCGGCTCGCACAAGGCGCGCCACCTCATGGGCGTGCTGCTCGAGCTCCTCGTCGCCGAGGCGATGGACCCGTCGCTCGCCGGCCGCCCGCTCGCGATCGCCAGCTGCGGGAACGCCGCCCTGGCGGCGGCGATCGTGGCCCGCGCGGCCGGGCGTGACCTGGCCGTCTACGTCCCGCCCGAGGCCGAGCCCCCGATCGTCGATCGCCTGGCCCGCCTGGGGGCCCGGATCGAGCGCGTGCCGCGCCGCGCCGGTGAACGTGGCGATCCCACGATCCGACGCCTGCGTGCAGCGGTCGTGGCGGGGGCGCTGCCGTTCACCTGTCAGGGACCCGACAACGGCCTGACGATCGAGGGCGGCGAGACGATCGCCTTCGAGATCGCGGAGAGCCTGTCGACGACAGGCGCCACGCTCGACCGGCTCGTCGTCCAGGTCGGCGGCGGGGCCCTCGGCTCGGCCTGCGTCCAGGGCCTGACCGAGGCCC
>DATEZX010000177.1:0-2216 GCA_035255225.1 Candidatus Limnocylindrales bacterium | reverse complement strand
TCGGCCGCGAGCAGGTAGGCCGCGGTCAGCGCCATCGAGCGCTCCTGCCACGCCGGCTCGCGCACGATCGCGATCCCACAGTCGTACGGCACGTTCAGCCACTTGTGGGCATCGGTCGTCCACGAATCCGCCCGCTCCATGCCCGCGACGAGGTGACGCAGCGACGGCGATGCCACGGCCCAGAACCCGAACGCCCCGTCGACGTGGAGCCAGGCGTTGCCGGCCTCGGCGACCGCGTCGGCGATCGCCCCCAGCGGGTCGAAGGCGCCGCTGTTCACGTTGCCCACCTGCGCGGCGACGATCGTCGGGGCGCTGAGATCGCTCGCCAGGACCCGCCGCAGCTCGTCGGCCCGCATCGCGCCCTGGTCGTCGACCGGGATCCGGATCGCCGTCGAGCCGCCGAGGCCGAGGAGGCGGAGGGCGTAGGTCACGGTCGCGTGGACCTCGCCGCCGACGATGACCCGGATGACCGGGGCGCCCTGGAGGCCCTTGGCCTCGACGTCCCAGCCGGCCCGATCGAGGACCGCGCTCCGGGCCGCGGCGAGGCACGTGAAGTTGGCCATCGTGGCGCCAGTCGAGAAGCCGACGCCGGCGCCCGCCGGCAGGCCGGCCAGCCCGAGGATCCAGCCGGCGGCGATCTCCTCGATGACCGACGACGCCGGGCTCGACACGTACAGCCCGGCGTTCTGGTCCCAGGCGCTCGTGAGCCAGTCGGCGGCGATCGAAGCCGGGACGCTGCCGCCGATGACGAAGCCGAAGTAGCGCGGTCCGGGCGAGGCGACGAGCCCGGGACTCGCCGCCGCCGCGAGATCCTCGATGACCGTGACCGGATCCTCGCCCTCCTCCGGGAGCTGCGGGTCGAACCGGCGGCGGAGGTCGTCGGGCGACTCGGCCGGGAAGACCCGCCGCTCGTCGATCCCCTCCAGCCACTCCCGCGCGAGTCGCACCGTCCGATCGAGCAGCGGCTCCCACTCATCCATGGCGGCGGAGTGTAGGCGGCGACCCGAGGCGCGGCGGGCGTGGCATGCTGGTCCCCGCCGGATCCAGCTCACCGATGCGCACCTTCCGCGGGATCGCCATCGCCGTCATCGCCTTCGGGATCGCCTTCGGGTATCTCGAGGCCGCGGTCGTCGTCTACCTCCGCGCAGCGATCGGGGCCGTCGGTGTCGGGCCGCCCCTGGATCAGCCGCCCTTCGGCTCCTACGCCGGCGTCGAGGTGGTCCGCGAGGTCGCCACGCTGGTCATGATCGCGGCGGCGGGCTGGCTCGCGGGTCGGGGTGGCGTCGAGCGCCTCGCCTGGGCCGCCGTCGTCTTCGGGACGTGGGACGTCGTCTACTACGCCGGACTCCGAGTCATGATCGGCTGGCCACCGACCCTGGACACGTGGGACGTCCTGTTCCTCGTGCCGAGCCCTTGGGTTGGGCCGGTCTGGGCGCCGATGGTCGTGAGCGCCGCTCTCGTGGCGGTTGGACTCGGGGCTGCGCGGCGCTGCCGGGCCGGCGGCGAGGTGTTCGTCGGGCGCGTCGAGGTGGTCGCCGGGCTGGCCGGTGGCGCAGCCGTGATCGCCAGCTTCCTCGTTGACGCGGGCCGCGTCTCGACGGGAGACATCGGTCCCTGGTCCGGCTGGCCGCTGTTCTGGGCCGGCATGACCGTGGCGGGGTTGGCCGCGCTTCGGTCTCTCCGCCGCCCGCTGATCTCAGTCGGCCCGGCCATACCCGAGGGGTAGAATGGGCGCCGGTCGCTGGCGCGTGGCTCAACGGTAGAGCACCTGACTCTGGATCAGGGGGTTCCAGGTTCGAATCCTGGCGCGCCAGCCAACTCCCGGGGGAGTGTGGCGCGTCCTCGTGAGCGCTCCTCCCCGGTGGCTGCAGGAGCGCCCGATGACGAACGAACCTCCCGTTCCGGCGATCGAGCCTCCGGAGCGCCGCGACTTCCTCCGCGAGATCGTCGCCACCGACATCGCCGCCGGGCGCCTGACGGCGCCCGTCACGCGTTTCCCACCTGAGCCGAACGGCTACCTGCACATCGGCCACGCGAAGTCGATCTGCCTTAACTTCGGGATCGCCGAGGAGTTCTCCGGCACCTGCAACCTCCGGTTCGACGACACGAACCCGATGAAGGAGGAGCAGGAGTACATCGACGCCATCGAGCGCGACGTCCGCTGGCTCGGTTTCGACTGGGGTGGGGCCCCGTTCTTCGCGTCGGACTACTTCGAG
>DATEZX010000176.1:0-2637 GCA_035255225.1 Candidatus Limnocylindrales bacterium | reverse complement strand
TCGAGCTTGATGACGATCGAGGCGCCGTCCGCGTCGCGGATGACGAACGACAGCAGTCCGGGCAGCCGGTCCTTCGGATGGCCGGTCAGCTCGACGCCGGCAACGCCCAGCACGGCGGCCTTCAGGCGATCCCTGAGCTTCCGCAGTCGCCGCCCGAGCGCGTCCCGCTCGGTGGCGGCCAGCTCGACCGCAACGCCCATCCCGACCGCCGCGGCCACGTCCTCGGTGCCGGCACGCCGATAACGCTCCTGCGTCCCGCCCTGCTGCTGGCCGAGGATGTGGGTCCCATGGCGCAGGTACAACGCCCCGGCGCCCTTCGGGCCGTCGAGCTTGTGTGCCGCGATCGCGAGGAGGTCGCAGCCCATCGCCTCGACATCGATCGGGAGATACGGCGCCGAGGCCACCGCGTCGACCGCGAACAGGCAGCCCTTGGGAGCCTTCTGGCGAACGACCTGGCCGATCGCCGCGACCGGCTGGATCGTGCCGACCTCGTTGTTGGCGTGCTGGACGGCGACCAGGATCGTCCGGTCCGTGATGGCCGCCTCGACCGCGCCCGGATCGACCCGGCCATACCGATCCACCGGCAGCTCGACGACCTCGAACCCGAACTTCTCGAGGTGCCGCAGCGGGTGGAGCACGGCGTGATGCTCGACGGCCGTCGTCAGGACCCGGTGGCCGCGGCCCTTGCCGGCCCAGGCCGCGCCCTTGAGAGCGAGGTTGAGGGCCTCGGTGCCGCCGCTCGTGATGACGATCTCGCGTGGCCCGGCATGGATCGCCGCCGCGATCCGCTCGTGGGCCTCGTCGAGGGCGGCGCGGGCGCGGCGGCCCCAGGCGTGGGGCGAGGACGGGTTGCCGAACTGCTCGCCGAGGTACGGCAACATCGCCTCGAACGCCTCGCGCCGGAGCGGGGTCGTCGCGGCGTGGTCGAGGTAGATCGGCACCCAACGATTGTAGGAGCCGTCCCGTCCGGCCGGCCTCGGGCGTCAGCCCTCCGCGCGGGCCGGCCCGGCCGCGTGGTCCGACGAGCCAAGCTCGATCCGCTGGTCGGGCATGGCGGGCACGGCACCTCGGCCGCGCAGGAGTCGCCACGGCAGCGACTCGATGCCGATCGCAAAGCGGGCGCAGACCGTCGTGATGACCACGGCGCACGGTGTCGCGACGAGGATCGCCGGCAGGGCGAGGTCGCGGAAGCCGACGATCGCGATGCCCCAGCCCACGACGAGCCAGTGCATGAAGTACATCGGGATGACCCGATCACTCCAGTGGTACACGAGGCCCAACCGGCGGTCGAGCCACTGCCGGCGGGTCACGATGTCGCACAGCGCGAGCCAGACCAGGACGATCCCGAACGTCCCGACCACGAAGGCTGGCGGCATCCGCCAGTACGTCACGACGTCGAACGCCGGGTTGGTGGCCGCGATGAGGACCGCCCCGGCGGCGAGCATCGCGAGGCCGACGACGCCGCCGATCCGGAACACCCTGGCCCGGCCCTCCGGCGTCGCCGCGGCGAGGTAGCGGCCGAAGACCGCTCCACCCATCGGGAACACGACCCACGGGACGGCGGCGTAGTAGACGTTCGGAGCGCCGCCGAGGATGGGCGTGAGCGGCCCGTCCAGCAGCGGCGTCCCGAAGCTCAGGCCGCGGATCAGCGGGCCGGCCACGGCCAGGGCCCCCGCGCCAAGGAGCCACGGCCAGCCCGGCCGCGAGCGGACGAGCAGCCCGAGGAGGATCAGCGACAGGCCCGTGACGTGATGCAGGTCGACCGACGTCAGCAGCCACCACGGGGTGAAGGGCCAGATCTGCTGCTGGGTCACGAGGCCGGCCGCCATGCCGAGCGTCGCCGGGACGACGCCCCGGAGGACGTTGAGGACGTAGCCGAGGAACAGGAGCCACGCCCCGCGCGAGACGAGCGCCGCGACGGTGAGGCCGGGTGAGAACGCCAGCGAGGCGGCCATGACGAACAGGAAGACCGGCGTGGCGGTCGGGCCGCCGAGGAGGCTGATGAGCGTCCCGATGGGCGTCGTCCACGTTTCCGGGCTGCCCCAGTGCCACAGGTCGTGGACGGCGATCATGAACAGCACCGACAGGCCCGCGGCGAGCTCGAAGCCGCGGATGCGGTCCCGGCTCGACAGCCCCGTCACCGCGTTCGTGCGGCGCTCCGCCTCCCTGGCTGGCTGCATCGGGCCGATTGTATGGACGCGGTGAGGCGGATCGGGGCCGGTTCGGCTAGCGCACCGGCTGGTCCGATTCGCGCGCCTGCTCGAAGGCGCGGCCGCGCTCCCGCTCCCGCTCCTGCTTCGAGAGCAGCCGCTTGCGGAGGCGGATCGACTTCGGCGTCACCTCGACGAGCTCGTCCTCCGCGATCCACTCGAGCGACATCTCGAGCGACATCTCGCGCGGCGGCGTGAGGATGATGTTCTCGTCCCGCCCCGCGGCGCGGATGTTCGTGAGCTTCTTCTCCTTGCAGATGTTGAAGTCGATGTCGTTCTCGTGGGCGTGCTCGCCGACGATCATCCCGGCGTAGACGCGGTCGCCCGGGCGAACGAAGAGCGCGCCGCGCTCCTGCCCGTAGAAGCAGGCGTACGCCACCGTCTCGCCCTCGCGGTCCGACACGATCGCGCCGCTCTTCCGCTTCTC
>DATEZX010000175.1:0-2482 GCA_035255225.1 Candidatus Limnocylindrales bacterium | reverse complement strand
ACCGCCACACGCGACCCCGCAGCCCATGCGGCCGCGGCCGCGGCGCGAGCCGCGCGGGCGGCCGAGCGCGAACGCGAGATCCTGGCCCGCCTGAATCCCGAGCAGGCCCGCGCGGTGACCGTGACCGATGGGCCGGTCCTGATCCTGGCCGGAGCGGGCTCCGGCAAGACCCGCGTCCTCGCCCACCGGATCGCCTACCTCATCGGCGTCAAGGGCGTCCCGCCGTTCCGGATCCTCGCCGTGACGTTCACGAACCGCGCCGCGGGCGAGCTCCGGGAGCGGATCATCCGGCTCGTCGGGGATGCCGGGCGCGAGGTCGAGGCCGGGACCTTCCACTCGCTCTGTGCGCGGGTCCTGCGTCGCGACGGCGAGGCGATCGGCCTGGATCGCCGCTTCGTCATCTACGACACCGAGGACCAGGTCGCGCTCATGAAGCGGATCCTCCGCGACGAGGGCCTCGACGCGAAGGGCGAGACGCGCCCGCAGGTCGTCCTGGCCGCGATCAGCCGGGCGAAGAACGAGATGCTCGACCCCGGCGAGCTGCCACCCTTCCGGCTCGCGACCGGCGTCCTCGTCCAGGTCGCCCACCTCGCGCGTCGCTACCAGGCCGCGCTCCGCGAAGCGAACGCCCTCGACTTCGACGACCTGCTGCTCGACGCGGTCCGGCTGTTCCGGGAGGCGCCCCCGGTCCTGGCCCGCTACCAGGATCGCTGGCGATACCTCCACGTCGACGAGTACCAGGACACCAATCGGCCGCAGTACCTGTGGATCAAGGCCCTCGCCTCGAAGCACCACAACCTCGCCGTCGTCGGCGACGACGACCAGTCGATCTACGGCTGGCGGGGGGCCGACATCCGGAACATCCTCGACTTCGAGCGGGACTGGCCCGAGGCGACGGTCGTCAAGCTCGAGCAGAACTACCGGTCGACGCAGCTCATCCTCGACGCCGCCCACGCCGTCGTGTCCCGCAACGAGGCGCGGTCCGACAAGAAGCTCTGGACCGACCGAGCGGGCGGACGGCAGATCGAGCGCTTCGAGGCCTACAACGAGGAGGAGGAGGCCGAGTGGATCGCTCGCCGGGTCGAGGACCTGACGGGCGGGCGCGGCTCGGCCCTGACCACCCGGGCTGACGACGCCGCCCGCCCGTATCGAGCGCGGGACATCGCGGTCCTGTACCGGACGAACGCCCAGTCCCGGGCGATCGAGGAGGCGTGCCTCCGCTACGGCATCCGCTACCAGGTCGTCGGCGGGACGCGGTTCTACTCGCGACGCGAGGTCAAGGACGCCCTGGCGTACCTCCGGGTCCTGCGCTCCGATGCCGACGTCGTGAGCTTCGAGCGCATCATCAACGTGCCCGCGCGATCGATCGGCGACAAGACGATCGAGGCGGTACGAGCCGCCACGCGGGCCGGCGGGACGTTCTGGGACGCGCTCGTCCGGGGCGCTGACGGGCAGCTCCCGGACCTCGGCCCCCGACCTCGCGCCGCGATCGCCGAGTTCGTCGCGCTGATCCGCCGGCTCCGGACGCGGCTCGGGATCCTGCCCGTCCCCGAGCTCCTCGACGAGGTCCTCGAGCGATCCGGCTACCGGGCGATGCTCGCCGACGGCACCGAGGAGGGCGAGGAGCGGTGGGCCAACCTCCTCGAGCTGCGCGAGGTGACGACCCGCTACGACGATCTCTCGCCCGACGACGCGCTGGACCGGCTCCTCGAGGAGACGGCCCTCGTGGCCGACCAGGACAGCTACGACTCGAGCGCCGACTCGCTGTCGCTCATCACGCTCCACGCCGCGAAGGGCCTCGAGTTCGACGTCGTGTTCATCGCCGGCCTCGAGGAGGGCCTGTTCCCGACGAGCCGCGCGATGGAGGCCGAGACGGGCTTCAATCCGGACCCCCGCGGGATGGAGGAGGAGCGGCGGCTCGCCTACGTCGGGATGACCCGGGCCCGCGAGCGGCTGTACCTCTCCCACGCCTGGCAGCGCGCGACCCGGCGCGGACCGGGCAGCTTCATGGCCGCGCCGTCGCGGTTCCTGCTGGAGATCCCGGCCCAGCTCATGACCGGGCCGCGGCTCGGCGGCGCCGACCTCGGCGAGCGGACGATGGACGACCTCGACCTCGTGTTCGGCCGGGGCGCGACCCGGTTCGGCCGCTCGATCCGGCCGTCCGGCGCCGCCTTCCGGGAGGGCAGCGGGCGGCCCGGCGGCCCGAGGGCTGGTGAGGCGTTCCGGCCGTCCCGGGACCTCGCCGCGAAGCGGGAGGCGTTCGCGGCCGGCGCACGGTCGGGCTCGCTCCGACCGCGCTTCGGCTCATGGGACGAGGACGGACTCGACGATGGGGCCGGCGCGGACGCGGACGGCGGCCATCCCGGAGACGACGAGGACGGCAGCGCTGCGTCAGCGCGGGCTCCGGGGCGCCGGCGACCCGCAGTCGATCGGCCGATCGTCCCCGGCGAGCGCCGCTACCGCGACGGCGATCGCGTGCGAC
>DATEZX010000174.1:0-2673 GCA_035255225.1 Candidatus Limnocylindrales bacterium | reverse complement strand
CACAGGGGATGCGTCACCCCGGCATCATACGAAGGTGACCACCGACTTCCGCCGCCGGGTCCTCGCCGGCGAGACGCTCCTCGGGGCGTGGGCCAGCCTCGGCTCGCCGGGCTCCGCGGAGCTCCTCGGCCGGTCCGGGCTCGACTGGGTCGTCGTGGACATGGAGCACGGCAACACCACCGAGGCCGAGCTCCTGGCCCACCTCACCGCGATCGAGGTGAGCGGCTCCGTCGCCCTCGTCCGGCCCCAGTCCGGCGAGCGCCTGCGCATCGGCCGAGCGCTCGACATGGGCGCCGCCGGCGTCGTCATCCCTCGCCTCGACACCATTGAGCAGGTCCGGGAGGCGGTGACGTTCCTGCACTACCCGCCGACGGGCCAGCGCGGCGTCGCCCTGCTGACCCGCGGCGCCCGTCTCGGCACGGTGAGCCACGCGGGCGTTGCGGCCCTCAACGCGGACATCACCGGCATCGTCCAGATCGAATCGCCCTCGGCGCTCGCCGCCGCCGACGACTTCGCCGCGACCGACGGCGTCGACGTGCTGTTCGTCGGGCCGGCGGACCTGTCGCATTCGCTCGGGATCCCGGGCCAGTTCTCGAACCCGATGTACCAGGACGCGCTGCGGCGCGTGGTCGCGGCGTGCCGGGCGCACGGCAAGGCCGCGGGCATCCTGCTCTACGACCACGCCTCGTTCCGCCCGCACCTGGACCTCGGCTACACCTTCGTCGGGATCGGCGCGGACGTCTCCTTCGTCAACGATGGCGTGAAGGCGGCCATCGCCGCCGCGCGGGGGACGTAGCGGGCTGCACGACCCGACGAGCCCGCCGCCTGCCCTCGACCTCGCCGCGGCGGAGGCCTGGATCCGCTCCGTGGTCCGGCCGACAGGCCCGATCGACCTCGTGCGGGTTCGCCCCTGGGCCAGCATCGTCCAGGTCCCGACGGCCGCCGGCACGGCCTGGTTCAAGGCCTGCCAGCCGGCGCAGGCGTTCGAGCCGCGGCTGACCGCCGAGCTGTACGGGCGCTGGCCGGATCGCGTGGTCCGCGTGCTCGGCCACGACGCCGAGCACGCCTGGCTGCTCACGGCCGACGCGGGTCGGTCGATCGGCAGCCTCGGCAACCCGCCGGAGCTGTGGCAGCGGATCCTGCCGCGCTACGCGGAGCTGCAGCGCGGCGAGCGCGCATTCGTCGAGGATCACCTGGCCCACGACGTGCTCGACCTTCGGGTCGCGGGCCTGCCGGAGCGCTACGCGATGCTGCTCTCCCGTGACCTGCCGCTCGAGCCGGACGAGGTCGCGACGCTGCGCGGGTTCGAGCGCCGCTTCGCCGAGCTGTGCGCCGAGGTCGCCGCGGAGAGCCCGGGCGACTCGGTCCAGCACGACGACCTGCACGTGAACGGGGTGTTCGTGCTCGGCGACGAGCTGCGGGTCACCGACTGGGGCGACGCCTCGATCGGCCACCCGTTCGCGTCGCTCGTGGTCACGTTCCGGTTCCTGGAGCGCGAGAACGGCCTCGCGCCAGCCGACCCGTGGTTCGCCCGGCTCCGCGACGCATACCTCGAGCCGTGGGGGCCGGGCCTCGTCGACGTCTTCGAGCGCGCGATGCGCGTTGCTCGCTTCGCCCACGCGATCGCCTGGATCCGCCATCGCGACCCGCTCGCCCCGGATGCCAGGGCGGCCTTCGACGAGGAGTACCGGGTCGTGCTTCGGCGGGCCCTGGCGGTGATCCCGGAGCAGGGTCCCGGATCCGGTTCGTGACATCTCCGGGCCAAACGGCACGTTGGGGCCGCTCGGGCCCGACGCACTACACTTTCACCTCGTGACCGACCTCACCGAGCGCGCCGTCGCCTCGCGCGTCCCCGGCCTCCTCGACGAGAAGCTGAAGAACGTCGCACGCCGCGGGCCGCTCACCGTCGCGCCCGGCAGCTCGCTCCGGGCCTGCCTCGAGCAGATCCGCCAGGGCGGCACCGGCGATTCCGTGTTCGTGACCGACCCGGACGGCCGGCTCCTCGGCGTGCTCACGGAGCGCGACATCTTCGGCCGCCTCATCGGTCCCGGCGCAGACCTGGACCAGCCCGTGGAGCGGCTCATGGTCGACCACCCCAACACGCTCCATCTCGACCAGCCGATCCGGCGCGCGATCGAGCTCATGCAGACCGGACGCTTCCGGAATGTGCCGCTCGTCGACGCCGACGGCGTCCTGGTCGGCGTCGTCCGCCCGGTCGACGTCCTCAAGTTCCTCGCCGAGGCGTTCCCGGAGGAGCTGCTCAACCTCCCGCCGCGCCCGCACCAGCTGATGGACGCGACGGAGGGCGCATGAGCACCGAGGCGCCCGCGAAGGCCACGCCCACCACGCAGAAGCAGCTCGACCGGGTCACGATCCGGTTTGCCGGGGATTCCGGCGACGGCATGCAGCTGACCGGCACGCAGTTCACGCGGAACGCGGCGACCTTCGGCAACGACATCAGCACCTTCCCGGACTATCCGGCGGAGATCCGCGCCCCGGCCGGCTCGCTCCCCGGCGTGTCCGGCTTCCAGCTCAGCTTCTCGAGCACGGACATCCATACCCCTGGGGACGCCCCTGACGTGCTCGTGGCGATGAACCCTGCCGCACTCAAGGCGAACATCGGCGAGCTGCCCGCGGGCGGCGCGCTCATCGTCAACGAGGACGCGTTCACCC
>DATEZX010000173.1:0-5235 GCA_035255225.1 Candidatus Limnocylindrales bacterium | reverse complement strand
ACCGACGGCCACCACTACCTCTCGGGCTTCGATGCCGTCACGATCAAGGGCGGGCTCCGGGTCGTCGCGACGCGCTCGACGCCGACCTTGCTGCCGGAGGTCCACGTCGGCGAGCTGCCCGCCCGCGGCGAGCGGCCGATCGAGCTGCGGCCGATCACCGGCCTCAATTCGGCCCTCCTGGCGGACGTCGAGCTCCGGGAGCCGATCGAGCGCTGGGTCGAGGTCGACGGCCGCCGGATCCAGGGCTGGCTCATCCCGGCGGGCAAGGGCCGCCAACCGGCCATCCTCGAGATCCACGGCGGCCCGCACACCCTGTATGGCTGGAGCCCGATGTGGGAGTTCCAGACCCTTGCCGGCAGTGGGATGTCGGTCGTCTACGCCAACCCCCGCGGCTCGGAGGGCTACGGCCTCGAGTTCAACATGGCCAACCGCGGCGACTGGGGCGACGGGCCGACGAAGGACGTCCTCGCGATCGTCGACGCGTTCGTCGCCGAGGGCCGGGCCGACCCGGATCGCCTCGGCGTCACCGGCGGCTCGTACGGCGGCTACCTCACCAACTGGATCGTCGGCCACGACCAGCGCTTCAAGGCCGCCTTCACCGCTCGCTCCGTGTCCGACATGGCGATGCTCATGCTGACCGGCGACCTGTCAGGCACCGACTGGCCCGAGTGGGAGTTCGGCTCGTACCCGGCGCACGACCCCGAGCTCTGGCGACGGATCTCGCCGATCACCTACGCCGAGGACATTCGGACGCCGCTCCTCATCCAGCACAGCGAGCGGGACATCCGGACGACCGTGGCCCAGGCCGAGGCGCTGTTCGCGGTGCTCCGCCGGCTGCGGCGACCGGTGCGGCTGATGCGCGTCCCCGACGAGACCCACGAGCTCACCCGATCCGGGACGCCCTACCGACGGGTCGAGAACCTCGTCCAGGTCCGCAGCTGGTTCAGGCACTTCCTGGTCGACGGCAAGACCGGCCTGCCGCCGACCCCCGCCACGCGTCATGGGCGGTAGGCCGCCGCTCAAGGGCGGTAGCCGGGCGTAGCCTCAGCGTCCCATGGCCGTCGAGAGCAGGGGCACGCTGTCGCGCGAACGAGCGGGCGAGCTCGTCCGGGCGTGGGCCGGCGGGCGCCCGGGCCCGCTCGGCACTCGTCGTCCTGTACGAGACCCTCGGCCCGCGCTGGATGACGCCCGACCGCTTCCGGTTTGGCGCCTCGAGCCTGCTCAACGACGTCCTCATGCAGATCGAGAAGGAGCGGACCGACCGCTACCAGCGGCCCGACGACCTCACGCTCGACTGACGGCTGCAATGGAACCCGCGCCCGGCGTGTCCCGTCTGGCAGGACACATGACGCGCTCGTCCGTGCCGGATCGCCTCAGCCCGCGAGCGGGCATCGCCGGGCTCGTCATCGTGCTGGCGCTCGCGCTCGCCGCGTGTTCGGCGGGCGCGAGCCCGGAAGCGAGCGGGCCCCCGGCCGGCAGCGGTGGCCCCGTCGTCTCACCCCGTCCCAGCGGCACGCTGACCCCGGGCCAGCTCCGGATCGCGGTCATGCAGCGGCTCGGGCCGCGCTGGTGGTGCGATCCCGACTTCTACCCGCTGGCGCGGTCGGACGAGGAGCAGCTCGCGATCGAGCGGTTTCCCGAGATGCGGGCCGAGGGCGACGTCTTCGGCGCGGTCGTCGCGGACCTCGGGCTCGCCGGCTCGGCGACCTTCACCGATGCCCAGAAGCTCGCCGTCTACCGGCTCTGGAAGGCTGCTTCGTCCTTCCCGTTCGACTCGCTCGGGGGCGGCCGCTACCGGTTCGACTACTCGGCCCAGCCCGTCGCCGGGGCCAGCGAGGGCCTCCGGACGACGGGCACGATCGACGGCCACGGCACGATCGCCATCGAGACGCAGACGGCGACTGGCCAGCCGAACTGCCCGATCTGTCTCGCCCGCGGCACTCCGATCGACACGCCGGCCGGATTCGTGGCGGTCGAGGACCTCGCCCTCGGGGCGCCCGTCTGGACGATGGACGTGGACGGCCGGCGCATCGCCGGAGTCGTCATCGCCGTCGGCTCGACCGTCGCGCCGGCCGACCACCAGGTCATCCGGTTGACGCTCGCCGACGGGCGGACGGTGACGGCGTCGCCGGGTCATCCGCTGGCCGATGGTCGGCGGCTTGGCGACCTGCGCGTTGGCGACCTCGTCGACGGGAGCGTTGCGATCGACCTCGAGTCCGTGCCCTACACCGGCGGTGAGACATTCGACCTCGTCGCCTCCGGGCCCACCGGCGTCTATTTCTCGGACGGGATCGCGCTCGGGACGACGCTCCGGTAGCGAGCGACGAACCGCGATCGCCCCTAGCGAGCGGCCTCGTTGGCGATGCCGGCGGTTGCCGGTCCGGCGATCCCGGGCAGGCGCCTGATCCCGGGCACCCGGCGGGCCAGGAAGTCCAGGACGACCCCGGTCTGCTTGATCCGCTCGTCGATCTGGAACGGTGCGTGGCCGGTCGGGAAGACGTACAGCTCGTGGTCGTGGCCGCGCGCGGCCAGGCGGTTCGTGTAGTTCAGGACCTGGCGGATCGGGCAGCGGCTGTCGTGCTCCCCGGCGAGCACGAGGAGGGGGGCCGTCACGTGGTCGACGTACGTGATCGGCGAGCGCTCGCGGGTGAGCTCCGGCATCTCGGACGGTGGTCCCCCGAACAGCGCCCGGTCATAGGCCTGCAGCAGCGGCGATTCGTCGTCGTAGGCCGCCTCGTAGTCGCCGACCGGGACGCCGGCCACGCCGGCGCAGAACCGGTCGGGGTGCATGCCGTGCATGAGGAGCGTGAGGTAGCCACCCCAGGACCAGCCGGCGATGACCGCGCGCCGCGGGTCCGTCCAGCCATGGGCGATGAGGTCGTCGAGGCCGGCGACGATGTCCTCGACCTCAGGCCAGCCGATGTTCCGGATGAGCGTGTCTCGCCACGCCGCGCCGAAGCCGATCGAGCCGCGGTAGTTGACCATCGCGACCTGGAACCCGGCGTCGACGTACGCCTGGACCTCGGGCGCCCAGCGATCGAGGTCAATCGCAGTCGGGCCGCCGTGGATGAACATCAGCGTCGGCCACGGTCGTGGCCCGTCGGGCTCGATCCGCCAGCCCT
This sequence comes from Candidatus Limnocylindrales bacterium, assembly GCA_035255225.1. Lineage (GTDB taxonomy): Bacteria > Chloroflexota > Limnocylindria > Limnocylindrales > CSP1-4 > UBA5189. The sequence goes on along the minus strand of DATEZX010000173.1, from coordinate 2,113 downwards.
GGACCTCCTGGCCGTGCGGGTTCGGGAAGTGCCATGACCGGAACGGCCGACCCGCGGGCGCGCCCTCCGGGGCCAGGAGTGGCTCGGCGCGCCCGAGCTCCATGAGCGCGCCGGGGCGGACGCCGTTGGCGAGCCGATACCAGACTTGGCCGCCCGGTCGGACGCGCGCCCCGGTCATGCTGCCGGGCTCGGTCGGGAGAGTCGTCAGCCGATCGGTGTCGAGGTCGTAGCGGTGCAGGACGTGACGCCCGTCCCGGAGCTCCGCCAGCAGGAGAGCCGACCCGTCCGGCCACCAGTCGGTCGCCTCGGTCAGGCGGGCCCACGGCAGCTCGAGATCGCGGAGCTCGCCCGTCCGGACGTTCCAGATCGCCGGCCGCCGCTCGCCCTGTCGCTCGTGGCCGATCACGAGTCGGGGATCGCCGGGCATCGGCGACCACGCGAGCGCGACCAGGGCGAGGCCCTCGTCACGGAGGTCGGCGATCGTCGCTCCGGAGGAGGCGTCGACGACCCTGAGGGCCTGGTGGAGGAGGTCGCCCGACTCGGCGTGCTCGATCGCGAGCAGCGTCTCGTCGGCGGACAGGGCGCCGACCTCGGTCCCGCCGCGGACCATGCAGTTGGAGCCGCCGAGCTCGATCGACTCCGGGCTCGTGAGCAGCAGCCTGGCCGGCCCGCCCCGCTCGGAGACGTAGACGGAGAAGCCGTCGTGGTCGTTGATCGCGGCGACCGTCCGCCGTCGCCCGAGCGCGATCCCGCCGTCCCAGCCAACCGGGACCCCCTGGAGGAGCGGCTCGGCCGGGCCACCGGCGAAGGGCGCCGTGACGAACGTCCCCGATTCGTCGCCGGTCGTGTCGCGGTGCCAGACCAGCCACTGCCCATCGGCCGAGATCCCACCCGAGATCAGGCCGACCGGCTCGCTCGACACCTGGCGCCGTTCGCCGGACGCGACGTCCCAGGCGTGGAGCTGGTAGACGCCGCTCTCCGACGAGACGAAGGCGAGGCGGTCAGGCGCGTGGCGGGACCACGCTGGGAAGCCCACGACGGGCGCGCGGAATCGGCGCTGCCAGAGGGGGAGATCCGCGGTCACGCTGCGCAGGATAGGGACGCCGGCCGTGACGCGCAGTCCGGCAACATGCCGATCGCCCGCCGGCCCCCGACGGAGGACGGGCCACCCGGCTACCGTAGCGGGCGATGGGTGGTCTCGGTGGCTTCGGTGGCCGGCAGCTGGCATCGCGGATGGGGCGGGCAGGCGTCTGGAGCTTCGCCCTGCAGCGGCTGGCGGCCGCCGCGGAGGGCGAGGCGGCCCGGGACTACGAGGGCCTCGGCTTCCCGTCCCTGTGGATCCCCGAGAGCCTCGGCAGCAAGGACGTGTTCGCCCACTCGGCGATCCTCCTCGGCGCGACCGAGCGGATCGTCCTCGCTACCGGCATCGCGAACGTCTATGCCCGCGACCCGATGGCCATGGCCAACGGCGCCAAGGCCCTCGGCGAGGCTCATCCCGGTCGATTCGTGCTCGGGATCGGCGTCAGTCACGGCCCGTCCGTGGCGTCCCGCGGCAGCGACTACGGCAAGCCGATCGAGACGATGACCACCTACCTCGATGCCATGGCCGCCGCGCAGTACGCCGCCCCCGAGCCAGACCCGCCGGTCCCGCTCGTGCTGGCCGCGCTCGGCCCGCGGATGCTCGAGCTGGCCGCGTCACGCGCCGACGGCGCGCATCCGTACTTCGTGCCGGTCGACCACACGCCGGTCGCCCGGCGCCACCTGGGCGCGGAGCCATTCCTCGGCGTCGAGCAGGCCGCGGTCCTGGCGACCGACCGCTCGGCCGGCCTCCGCATCGCCCACGCCTTCGCCAGGAACTACCTGGCGCTGCCCAACTACGCCAACAACCTCCGCCGCCTCGGCTGGTCGGACGACGACGTCGCGGGGGAGGGGAGCGAGGCCCTGGTCGACGCGGTCATCGCGATCGGCGACGTGGACGCCATCGTGCGGCGCGTCCGCGCCCACCTCGAGGCGGGCGCGGACCATGTCTGCCTGCAGCTCCGCGAGGAGCGTTCGACCGACCCCGCGCTCGCGGCCTACCGCGAGCTGGCCGCGGCCCTCCTCGAGCTCTAGC
>DATEZX010000172.1:0-4182 GCA_035255225.1 Candidatus Limnocylindrales bacterium | reverse complement strand
TCAGGGTGAGCGTGTCGGCCGCCCAGACCCCGGGAGCGGCGAGGCCTGCGAACGCCAGGGCGACCAGCACCGTGGCGACGCGGCCGGCAGCCCGGCCCATCGGCTGATTCGTGTTCAACACGCGCACGTATCTCCTCCATCCCGAGGTCCCACCGGCACCCAAGTCTGAGGTGCCGGACCGCGATCATGCAACCGAGGACGGGTTTAGGGCCGATTGCGAGGCCATAACGACGCCATTCCAGTCTGAGAGCGATCTGAGAACCAGCTCGTTGAGCGCGCTCGGCCCATCGGACCATGACCATCGGCCGTTTGACAGCGTCGGCGGATCGGCCGCATGCTGGGCCGGTAGATCAACGAACGCCGCAGGAACGGACCGCAGGTCTGAGCATCGACCGAGTCAACGAACCGGATCCGACTCGCTCCCGCGTCCCGGCCACGGCCTAGCACAGAACCGCTCCGTCGCACGATCTCGCGACTCGAGCGACCAGGGCCGCCGCCCGATGGAAGAGACATCCGGCAGGCGCCAGAAGGAACTCTCAGAACTCATGCTTTCGCGTACCCACCAGTCGTCGTTCGCGGGGCGTGCCGCCTCGATGCGACGGATGCGCCGGCGCTTCCACGGCTCGGGCCGCCTCTACTGCGGCACCAACGGCTGCGCCAGCTTCCTCACGATCGACCCCGATCGCCGGATTGCCGTCTGCGAGGTCTGCGGCTTCACCCGCCACCTCGACTGACGCTCGGGTTCGAAGCGGCGCTGCCTGGACCGAGCTGCTCCACCAGCCACGCGGCCAGGACCCTGGCGCAGGTCACCACCTCGTCGACCGGCACGAACTCGTCCGCGGCGTGGGCGATCGCCACGCCGCCCGGCCCGAAGATCACCGTCGGGGTCCGGCCCTCGTTCACGAGCAGCCGCATGTCCGCCCCGTATGGCTCGCCGAGGAGCGCCGGCCGGCGACCGGTGACGCGCTCGGCGACGTCCGCCAGGCCGCTCGGCAGCGGGTGGTCGCCAGGAATCCGAGCCGACGAGAACCGCCCGCCGGTGAGCTCGAGGACGGGCGGATGGTCGCGCAGGAACGGATCGGCGGTCACCGCGGCGTCGATGCAGCGCCGCAGGTCCACCTCCGCATCGCGCCACGTCTGTCCGAGACGGACGCCATAGCGTCCTTCGGCCACGATCCGATCGATGACCGATGACGCCCACGTCCCACCCTCGACCTTGCCGATGATCGTCGGATAGGGCAGGCCGAGGACCGTCATCAGCGGCTCGGTCTCGGCAGCGTTCCGGACGACCTCGTCGGCCTCCAGGGCCCGGACGAGCGTCATCAGGTTGTCCAGCGCGGAGACGCCTTCACGCCGCACCGAGGCGTGCGCCGCGCGCCCGGGCACGGTCAGCCGGAACGTGATGGCGCCGGCATGGGCGATGACGATGTCGAGGCCGCTCGGCTCGGCGATGATCGCCACGTCGCCGGTGGCGCCGGCCCGGATCGCGGCGAGCATCCCCTGGCCGCCGTCCTCCTCGGACGGGACGCTCACCACGACGAGCTCGCCCTCGAGGGCGCCTGCCACCCCGGCGTCCCGGACGGCTCGGACGGCCGCCAGGATCGACGTCAGTCCGCCTTTCATGTCGACCGCCCCTCGGCCGTAGACGCGGCCGCCGTCGAGGTCCCCGGACCATGGGTCGTGTCGCCACGTGGCCGGGTCGCCGGGGGGCACGACGTCGACGTGACCGACGAGGAGGATGCGGCGCCCGGTCGCTCGGCCCAGCCGGCCGACGACGATGGGCAGGCTGGCGCGTGGCATCTCCGCGCCCGGCCAGTCCGGGTCGCCGCGGGCAAGGGCGACCGGATCGGGCGACAGCCGTTCGGTCCGGCAGCCGAGCTCGCCGAGGATGCCCGCGACGAGGTCCTGCACGGCCTCCTCGTCGCCGGTCACGCTCGGTGTCCGCACCAGCGCCCGGAGGGTCTCGGTCGCCCACGCCGGATCCACGGCCGCGGCACTCCGTTGCGCCGCTCTGCCGCGCCCGCCCTCCCCAGTCATCCGCGCAGGATGGGCCGGGTCAGGCAGGTCGGGCCGCCCGAGCCGTTAATCCCGATCTCGCTTGCCGGGTAGGTGTGGACCTCGCAGCCCAGGGAGACCAGCGCTGCGGCCGTCCGCGGGTTGCCCTCGGCCATGAGCACGACGCCTGGCCGCACGGCCAGGACATTGCAGCCGAGCGTCTCGAACTCCTCGTCGGGGACCTCGATCAGCCGCATCTCCAGCTCGCCGAGGAGCTCCCAGAGTCCGGCCGGCAGCAGCGGCAGGTAGGCGACCGCCAGGTCATCCGCGATCGGCGAGACGACCGACAGGAGATGGATCAGCTCGGCTCCGCCGCGCCAGTACGGGAGGTCGACGACTCGGACGTCGCCGCCGACGATCGGGGCCAGCTGGCGGGCGCCAGCGTCGTTGGTCCGGAGCGAGCGGCCGATGCACAGCAGGTCCTGGCGCAGCCAGCACGTGTCCCCACCCTCGATCGTGCCGGGCGCCTCGATCCGACCGAGCGTCGGGATCCCGGCCGAGACCGTCCAGGCCTCGAGGGCCGCGGGCTCCGACTGGCGGTTGGGCTTGCCCGGCCGAAGTGGGATCGCGCCCCGATCCGTGACCAGCAGCGGGTCGAACGGGTAGATCGCGTCGGCGCTGGAGCAGAGCTCGTCGGCGTCCAGGACGTGGACCGTCGGCACGAGGCTCCCGAGGAGCTCGACGAAGCGGGCGTGCTCGCGACGCGCCGTCGGGAGGTCGACTGGCCGACGAAACCCGTGCGCCGGTTCGGCGAAGGCCGCACCGAAGCGGACGCCGGGCCTGACGACCAGGACCTCCCGGAGCGGCGCCGTCATCGACTGGGCCCCGAACCTGCGGGTCGCGGGTGGGGAGGTCATCAGGGCCGAAGGTTACTGGCGGACGAGGGTCCCGGTCGTCACAGTCGCTGATGACCGTCGTCCCATCACCGGCGCCCCGGCGTCCGGGAGAGGCACGATGCAAGGGCTTCTGGTGGCGTCCCGACTGCGCGACCTCAGGCGCTTTCGATTCGCTGCCGCGGGCGCGGCGGTCGTCCTGGTCGCCGTCCTGGCGGCCCAGGCCATCCAGCCGCCCGGCGCTCCGACCGGCTCCCCTCCATCCGGCTCGTCGCCGTCCACCTCCAGCGGGACAGCGTCCCAGGGGCCCACGGGCACCCAGCCTGCCGCGCAGTGGCAGCCCCTCGACCTGCTGCCCTACTCCCCCGTCGCCGATCTGACGGCTGACCGCTCGAGCGCCTCCGGAGTGGCGGGCGACACGACCTTCACCCTCCGGTCCCACACCTCCGCGTCCGCGGTCGACCTGGCGCGCGGCCTGGTCTCGAGCCCGAGCGTCGACCTTCATGTCGCACCGGGCGCCACCGCCGACGTTGCCACCCTCAGCGCCACCACCCGTCTCACCGACGGCGCTCGCTACCGCTTCCGGCTGAACGGCCTCGACGGCGCCCTGATCGGCTCCTGGAGCTTCCGGGTCGCCGGCCCGTTGCACGTGACCGGCCTGCTGCCCGACGACCGGACCGTCGGCGTGCCGACGACGACGGGCATCGAGGTCACGTTCGACCAGGACGGGGTCACGGGGTTCGACACCCACTTCACGATCACGCCAGCCGTCGCCGGACGGTTCGAGCAGCACGAGCGCACCTGGGTCTTCGTGCCCCTGACGTCGCTGGCCCCGGGCACGCTCTACACGTATACGGTCCGCGCCGGCGTCCAACAGGCTGGATCGACCGAGACGCTGGAGCAGGCGGTCACGGCCAGCTTCGAGACCGTCACGTCCCAACCCACCGAGACCAGCCTGGCCTTCGATCGCGCCCTCTTCGACGTCCGCACGGGCGCCCGGCCGCTCCTGGGCCTGTGGGTTGGGTTGGTGGAGGGCACCCCGGCGCCGACCTCCCTGCCGATTCGGCTCTATCGCCTGCCGACGATCGACGCCGCTGCGGCGGCGGCCGCCAAGCTCAACACGCAGGATGACTGGCTCCTCGGGTCGGAAGCCGGGCTGGTGGATACCGCGGGGTTGACCCAGGTCGGCTCCTTCGCGGCCTCGCTCACCGATCCCGCAAACGGCAACTTCGTGATGCATGTGCCCGCCGTCCTGGATCCAGGTTGGTACCTCCTCGTCGTGCCTCGCAACGGC
>DATEZX010000171.1:0-4172 GCA_035255225.1 Candidatus Limnocylindrales bacterium | reverse complement strand
TTGAGTACCTGACCCTCGCGGACGACGTCACCCGGGTGGGCGACCCGCTGGTGTGACAGCTCGCTGATGTGGATCAGGCCTTCCAGGCCCTCCCGCACACGCACGAACGCCCCGAAGTTGACCAGCTTGGTGACAGTGCCCTCGATGACGTCGCCGACCTTGAAGTCCGCGACCGTCGAGTGCCACGGGTCGGGCTGGAGACGACGGATCGAGAGGCTGATCCGTCCTCGCTCGTGGTTGATGTCGATGACCTCGGCCTCGACCTCGTCGCCGACCCTGTAACCGGCCTCGGGGTTGTTGACCTTGTTCCACGAGAGCTCGCTCTTGTGGACGAGACCGTCGATCCCGCCGAGGTCGACGAAGACGCCGAACGGTGCGATCGAGCGGACCACGCCCTTGACCTTCTGGCCAACCTGGAGCGATGAGAAGAGCTCGTCGCGCTTCTCGCGCCGCTCCTCGTAGAGGGCGACCTTCTCCGACAGGATGAGGCGGTTGGCCTTGCGGTTGACCTCGAGGATCTTGAGCCGGAGGCGGCGGCCGACGAACGGCTGGAGCTTCTCGGCGATCTCCTGGGCCGCGTCGCGCGGCTGGTCGTTCTGGGGCCGGCGCGGGAAGTCGACGATCTGGCTGATCGGGACGAAGCCGCGGATGCCGCAGTCGACGATGAGGCCGCCCTTGTTGTGGTCGATGACCGGCGCCTCGATGATCGCCCCGGCCTCGAACTGCTCCTGCATCGCGCGCCACTTCCGCTCGAGCCCGGCTCGGCGGAGCGACAGGACGACGTGACCTTCCGGCGACTCGGGCTGGAGGACGTAGACCAAAACCGTGTCGCCGATGTTCAGGGCGGGTTGGGTCTCGGTGTTCCGGCCGAAGAGCTCGCGATTGCTGACCACGCCCTCGCTCTTGGCGCCGATGTCGACGAGGATCTCGTCCTTGTCGATCCGGACGACCGTGCCCTCGACGACGTCACCGTGCTTGAAGCTCTTGATCTCGCCGTCGGTCTCGGCGAGCAGCTCCTCCATCGTCGACGGCTCGGGGCCCGTCGGCTTTGGGCGAGCCGGCGCGGGCTGAGCCGGCGCGGGCTCGGCCGGGACCGCGGCCTCGGCCGGGACCGCGGCCTCCACGACCGGCTGGGCCTCGGTCGCGGGAGCGGGCGCCATCGCGGCGGCCTCAGCCTCGCTGGCGGCCGGCTGGTCGGTGGCAGCCGCAGGCGCCGGCTCGGCCGGCGCGGGCGCAGGTCCGAGCTCGGGAGCTGAGGACTCTGCGGTGGTCTCGGCGGAGGTGGCCGCGGGCGCGGCCTCGGTGGCGGGCTCGTCGGCGACGGCGGTCGTCGCGGCGCTCGGCTCGGATGCCGTGGCCTCGGCGGTCGCCTCGGCCGGGGTCATCGACCCGCCCTGCTGCTCATCGGTCAAGTGGTTGGTCTCCTGTCGTCGAAGTCCCATCCGGACAGCGAAACGGCCCGAGCGCTTCGCTCAGGCCGTCGGTCTTGCGATCGGGTGGTCCGTGGGTGGTCTTCCGCGGTCCGCTCCTCCGAAGGCGAGGGTTGAACGAGGCTGCTCTGCAGTTCCGCCCCGGAGGGCCCCGGGAGTCTAGCACGCGTCGAGCGGCCGCTACAATCGCGCGGCCGTGCCCGAGCTGCCCGACCTGGCGGTCGTCGTCGACGCCTTCCACGCAGCGCTCGCGGGCCGGGCGATCACCCGAGCCGAGGCGCTGGCGCCCCTCGCCGTCCGCGGTACGCCCGCGGAGCTGGCGGCGCTCGTCGGGCAGGGCCTGGTCGCGGTCCGCCGCCGCGGCAAGTTCGTGACGTTTCAGCTCGACCGCGACGCGATCGTCGTGAACGCCATGCTCACCGGCCGCTTCCAGCTCGCCGACCCGTCGACGCGGCGGCCGTCGAGCACGGCACTCGTCCTCGCCTTCGACGGGCGCACCGGGCCGCCGCGCGACGCCGTCCGATGGACGCGTGGCGCTGGCTGGCTGCCGGCCGACGGCACGCCGGTCGAGGTCCGGTACCGCGATCCGAGCCAGATGGGCAAGGTCTATCTCCTGCCTGCCGGGACCGCGCGCCCGGTGGCGGGCCTCGATCCGGACCAGGGGCCGGACGCGGACGACCCCGACCTGGCGCTCGACATCTGGCGGGAGCGGATCCGCCGTCATCCGGGCGAGCTGAAGGGCCTGCTTCGCAACCAGGCATTCGTCGCCGGGATCGGCAACGCCTACAGCGACGAGATCCTCCACGCGGCCCGCCTCAACCCGTTCCGCAAGCGCTCGTCCCTCGCTCCCGAGGAGGTCGATCAGCTGTATCAGGCAACGCGCGAGACCCTGGCCGCGGCGATCGAGACCCTTCGCGCGCGCGTGCCTCCGACCTTCGAGACGCAGGTCCGCGACTTCCTCGCCGTCCATCTCCGGGAGGGCCAGCCATGCCCGCGCTGCGGGACGCGGATCAGCCAGGTGAGCTCGCGCGGCGAGGCGACGTCGTGGTGTCGAGGCTGCCAGCGATGAGGCGCTCGCCCGGCGAAGCGCCGGCCGCTGCCGCCCGCGCGCCGCGGCGAGACTCGCCCTGAGGGAATCGTCCGCGCGCGCGAGGCTGAGTCACGCGCGATGCCGGGTCAGGAGGTCGGGATCTTCAGGACCTGGCCGATGTGAAGCACCGTGGTCACGGTGATCCCATTCAGCCGGGCGATCGCGGTCGACGTCGTATGGAACTGGTTCGCGATCCCGGACAGCGTGTCGCCCGACTTGACCCGATAGGTGATGAACGCCGGAGCCAGCGTCGCCGACGGCCCCACGGTCGGCGAGGTCGTCGCTGCCGGGCTCGGGGCGGCGGAGGGGACCGCGGATGGTGCCGCGGTCGCGCGCGTGGTCGGAATCGCGCCACCGGACGCGGCGGCCGGGTGGGTCGGGCTGGCGATCGAGGTCACCGGCCCCTCACCCCAGGTGCCCGACAGGCCGAGGGCGAGGGCCAGGGTAGCCAGCAGCACGGCCGGGATCGCCGGCCAGGTGCGTCGGTCGGCGATCAACGCGCCGAGCGTCGCCCGCAGGCCGCCGACCTCCTCGATGACCGGCGTCGTACGTGTGATGCCCCACCGCCCGGCGCGGTCCTGCAGACCGCCGCCACCGATGCGGGCCTGACGCGCCGATGTCGAGGCCACGAAGGTGGCACAGCCGACATGGGCCGCGGTCAGGCACAGGCGCGCCTGCTTGCCCGGCGCGAGCGACGTCGCAGGCGCGAAAGCCGAGCAGCGGTGCTCGCGGTCCGGGACGCTCATCCGCCACGCGCCGCCGGCCGCGACGAGGAACGGGCAGGCGCCCGATGACACCGGTGCCAGCGGCGGGCCGTCGACGGCCGGCTTCGGGACCTCCGCCGATGACGGCTCCGACGGTTCGGACGGCGGGGGCGTGCCTTTCCGACGCGGTTCTCTCCGAGAAGCCATGGTGCCCGGCAGGATACCCCGCCGCGGGCCACCCCCGGTTGGGCGCGCAGTCCGTCGAGAATGACGGCCAGAACGCACAAAATCCTGGCGGCGACCTATTTTCCCGAAAGGCTGCCCTCTCAGTATCTTCGGCGCTGGAGAGCTTGACTTCCGTGTTCGGGATGGGAACGGGTATGGCCTCTCCGCTAGTGCCACCAGGATCTTGCTGCTGAATCGTGATCGGCGGCTGCCGTGCGCTCTGTGAGCGCGGGCGCCGTTGAAGTCGAGATCGTCGATCTCGTCGGTTGTCGTTGGGAATCCGATCCGGATCCCAGTCCCTGACCCTGGGTCAGGTGCTGAAGTGGTCAAGCCCTCGACCATTAGTACCGCTCAGCTTCATCCGTCACCGGACTTCCACATGCGGCCTATCAAGCAGGTGGTCTACCTGCGGTCTTACCCGGTTAACCCGGTGGGGAACCTCATCTCCAGGCGAGCTTCGCACTTAGATGCTTTCAGCGCTTATCCCTGCCGAACATAGCTACCCAGCGGTGCCCCTGGCGGGACAACTGGCACACCAGCGGTTCGTCCACTCCGGTCCTCTCGTACTAGGAGCAGCTCCTGTCAAGTTCCCTACGCCCACGGCGGATAGAGACCGAACTGTCTCACGACGTTCTGAACCCAGCTCGCGTGCCGCTTTAATTGGCGAACAGCCAAACCCTTGGGACGTACTTCCGCCCCAGGATGCGACGAGCCGACATCGAG
>DATEZX010000170.1:0-2081 GCA_035255225.1 Candidatus Limnocylindrales bacterium | reverse complement strand
AGGAGCGCGTCCCGCAACCGACGGCGTCCCGAACGGGAGGCCACTTCGATGCACCGTCCGATCCTGAAGCTCGCGGCCGTGATCGGCCTGCTGGCGCTGCTGCTCGCGGCGTCGATGGCCGTCGTCTCGGCCGACAACCTGCTCGGCGGCAAGGTCCGCACCGGTGACGTCGTCACCGTCCCATCGACCGAGACCGTCAACTCCGACCTCTATGCCTTCGCGCGCGAGGTCGTCGTCGATGGCACCGTCCTCGGCGACGTCGTGGCGGGCGCCGGCACGGTCACGATCGATGGCAAGGTCGACGGCGACGTCATCGTCGCCGGCGGCACGGTCCACGTGTCCGGCGCGATCGGCGGCAGCGTCATCGCCGGCGGCGGCACGGTCGACGTCAATGGCACGGTCGGCGGCGCGATCCGTGTCGGCGGCGGCCAGGTCACGATCGCGGGCGCGACGGCCCACGACGTGGCCGTCGGCGGCGGGACCCTGAACGTCGGTGGCACGGTTGGTGGCGACCTGCTCTTCGGCGCCGGCCAGACGACCGTGACCGGCTCGGTCACCGGCAGCATCGAGGGCTCGGCCCAGAGCTACACGCGGACGGGGACCGTCGGCGGCACCGAGCACGTCGACATCACGCCGGCCAGCACCTACCAGAGCCCGGTTCCGACCTTCACCTACACCCGTGATCCCATCCTCGACGCGATCCGCCACTTCGTGACCGTGGTCCTGCTGGCGGCGCTCGCGCTGTGGCTCGTGCCGGCTGGCCTGCGGGCTTCCGGTGAGGTTGCCCGGCGACGGCCGCTCCCGGCGTTCGGCGGCGGGATCCTCTTCCTGGCGCTGGCGATCGTCCTGCTGCTCGTCGTCGTGATCCTGATGGTCATCCTGGCAGTGATCTTCGCGGCGGCGAGCCTCGCCGGGCTCGCGGTGCTGGACGTCGTGGCGGCGATGCTGGCCTTCTTCGTGGTGCTGTTCGGGCTCATCGTCGCGGCCGCGTGGTACTCGGTGGCCGTGGTCGGCCTGGCGCTCGTGCGCGCCGCGATGCCCCGGCTGATGCCGGCCCGCTATGCGGCGGGTGCCCCCGCCCCGACGACGCGCCTCGAGGAGCTGGCCCTGCTCGCGGGTGGCGCGGCGGTCGTGATCGTGTTCACCTCGCTGCCGATCGTCGGCCCGCTCGTCGAGCTCGTCGTCGTCTTCGTCGGCCTCGGCGCCCTCGGGATCGCCGGCTGGGACGCCTGGCAGCGCCGGCGCCACGGCACGGTCGGTCCCGACGGCGGGCAGGTGGGCGTGACGCTCAGCTGGGGCAAGCCTGCCGGAAGCTGAGGGGTTCGAGCAGGCAACGTCGTCGTCAGCCGGATGGGATCGCGGCCTGTAGCTCGTCGATGGCGTTGAGGATTGCCGCGCGCCGGTCCGGGTCGAGGTTCCTGGTGTCCCGGTCGGCCCGCGCGGCCAGGGTGGCCGCGTCCTGGCGCGCCATGGCGTAATCGGCGGCCCGAAGGGCGCTGCCGACGTCCGCGGCGAGGCCGTCAAGGTCGTGGGCCTCGGCACCACTGAGGCCGTCCTTGCCGCCGCGCGCCTGGTCGATCGCGGCGGTCACGGCATCGAGCGCCTGGAGCGCGGGCCCCGCGGGATCCGGGCTGGGGCTCGGCGACGGGCCCGGCGACGGGCTCGGCGACGCCGAGAGAGAGGCGCTCGGGCTGGCGAGCGGCTGCGTTGGCAGCGGACTGCCGATGCCCCCGGCATTCGCCAGGGCGATGAGCGCGAGGACGAGGATGAGGATCGCGACGGTGAGGGCGAGCGCGGTCGAGCGACCGAGATGCGTGCGCGGGGTCGGCCGCGACCCGATGCCGGCCGAGGGCGAGACGACGTCGCCGGCGGAGGCGGTCGCTGGGGCGGGTGCCGTCGGTTCGGGCCACATGAGGACGGTCGGCGAGGCGGTCGACGCCGCGGCGCCGGCGGCCACGACGGTCTCTATGAGGTCCGGGTTGGGGACCATCGGTCCCGCCGCGGTGGACACGACGACGCCTGCTGCTACGCCCGCGTCGGCCGAGCCGTCCTCACTCGGCCGCGCCGCCCGATAGCCCTCC
>DATEZX010000169.1:0-4586 GCA_035255225.1 Candidatus Limnocylindrales bacterium | reverse complement strand
CCGGGCCCGCCGCCGGTGATCACCGCGTAGCCCTCGCGGGCGAGGCGCCGGCCGATCTCGCGCGCCTGCTCGTACTCGGGGCTGCCGGGCGCGACCCGAGCCGAGCCGAAGACCGTGATCGCCGGACCGAGGGCCGCCAGGGCGTCGAAGCCCTCGACGAACTCGGCCAGGATCCGGAGGGCTCGCCATGGGTCGGTGTCGAGGAAGGCGGGCCGACCGGACGGCTCGAGGAGCTTGCGGTCCTCGGTCATCGTCGGATCGCCGACGGCCATCTTGGCGGCCGCCCCCTTGCCGATCAGGAGGCGCCCGACGCGACGATGCTCGGTCACCGGCTCGCCCCGCTGGTCGCCCGACCGGGCCTCGCGTCGCTCGTCGTCCCTGCTGGGGGCCGTGTCCGCCATCGGTGGCATGCTACGACGATGCCTCGGCGGCGGAACGCCACCCTGCTCGCGGTCGCTGCGGTCGCCGCGCTGGCTGGGGTCGTGTTCGCCCTCCAGGGGCTCGGCGCGCCGATCGGGCGGAGCTTCATGATCGGCGACCTGCGCTGGACCGCGATCGGGATCGTGCTCGTCCTCGGGGCCGGCCTGGTCGCCTGGCGCTCGCTTCGGCGTGACTGACCGTCGGCGCGGGTGATCTCCGGCGCCCGTGACGCAGGCCAGCCCTCGTCGCCGCGTCAGCCCCCCGGCGGCGACGTCGTCGCCAGCATCGCCTTCCAGCGGGCCTCGACGGGACCGGCGGCCACCTCGTTCCCGACGCGCACGAGCGGCAGCCGCAGCAGCCGCTGGTCGGCGAGGAGACGCTCCGCCAGCTCGGCGTCGTCCAGGCGGAGGTAGCCCAGGCCGGCGTCGCGCCAGGCGCGGCCCTGCTCGTCGGCGAGGGCGCGGGCGCCGAGCCGCTCGACGAAGCGCCGCAGCTCGCCGGCGGCGATCGGCTTGCGCCGGAGGTCGATCGCCTGGACCGCCAGGCGGCGCTCCTTGAAGAACCGCAGCGCGGCCCGGGTCGGCGGCGAGTCGTCGGTCCCGAAGACCTGGATGAGCGGCCCGGCGGCGGGCTGGCTCGGCGGCGACGGCATGGCCGAAGCCTAGTCGGATCCGCCGTCGGGCCGGAGCGGCTGGGCTACCATCGGGCCATGCGAGGAGGTGGCGACGTGATGGTCTGGTTCACGGTCCAGCTCGACGACCGGCCCGGCGCCCTCGCCACGGTCGCCCAGGCGCTCGCCGATCGAGGCGTGAACATCACCGGCATCGTCGGCGTCGCCGAGGACACCGACGGCGCGCTGATGCTGACGACCTCCGACGCCGCGGCGACGCGGGCAGCGTTCGACGCCCTCGGGCTGGCCTTCGAGGAGCACGACGAGTCGGTCGGGGACGCGGCCGAGCGGATGAGCATCGCCGACCTCCGAACGGACATGCTCGGCCGCTGAGCCGGCCCGAGCCGCACGACTGCCGGGCGGGACGCTATGCGGATCGCGACCTGGAACGTCAACTCGCTGAAGGCCCGCCAGGAGAAGGTCGACTGGTGGCTCGTTCGGGCCCGGCCCGACGTCCTGCTCATGCAGGAGACGAAGCTCGCCGACGCGGAGGCCCCGGTCATGGCCTTCTCGATGGACGGCTACCAGCTCGTCCACCACGGCGAGGGTCGCTGGAACGGGGTGGCCGCCGCGATCCGCGACGGCATCGCCTTCGACGACGTCGTCATGAACTTCGGCGACGGGCCGGTCCGCAACAGCGGGGCCGGTGCCGCGGGCATCCAGGAGGAGGACTTCAACCCGGCCGACGAGGCTCGGATGCTCAGCCTCCGCGTCCTGCCTGCGGGCGGCGAACCGCTGCGCGTGGTCAGCCTGTATGCGCCGAATGGTCGGGTCGTGGGCTCGCCGTTCTACGTCGGCAAGCTGCGCTGGTTCGAGCGCGCCCGACGCTGGCTCCAGGAGACGCGCCGGCCGGATGAGCAGCTTGTCCTCGGCGGGGACCTCAACGTCGCGCCGGCCGACGCCGACGTCTGGGATGCCCGTCTCGCTCATGGCGGGACCCACGTCTCGAATGCGGAGCGCGAGGTCTTCCAGGCCCTCCTCCGGTGGGGCCTCCACGACGCCTTCCGGGACGCCCATCCAGACCTTCGTGGTCGGTTCACCTGGTGGGACTACCGGGCCGGCAACTTCCACAAGAACTTCGGGATGCGGATCGACCACCTCCTCGTCTCCGACCCGGTCGCCGGTCGGGTCGTGGCGGTTGAGATCGACCGCGAGGCGCGGAAGGGCAAGCCCATCCCGTCGGACCACGCGCCGCTGGTCATCGACCTCGACGAGCCCGGTGAGCCGTTCGATCCGGGCTGGACCGAGGCCGGCGCGCGCATCCTCGCCCGCGGCGGCCTGATGCCGAGCCGGAGCTAGGCGGCGAAGCTGGATCGCCGAGGCAGGCTCGAGATCCGACCAGCCGGGCTCGAGATCCGACCAGCCGGGCTCGGCGTATGGACTCCCAATGGCACGCCTCGTGCCGATGACTGGGAGACCATATCCATGAACGCCCTCACCGGGCCGCGCCGGATCGCCGGCGCCCTCGCCGTGGCCGCCTTCGTGGCCGCCTGCTCCTCGGGCGGCGCCACGCCCTCCCCGACCGCCGCACCGCAGTCGTCCAGCTCGGCCCAGGCGTCCGGATCCGTGTACACGGTCGCGGTCCAGCAGAGCGCCGCGTTCGGAGCCTACCTGGCGGGCGAGGACGGCAAGGCGCTGTACCTCCTGACGAAGGATTCGTCCGGGACGAGCACCTGCACCGGCCAGTGCGCGTCGAACTGGCCGCCGTTCACCCTCGACACGGGCGAGACGGTCGTCGCCGGCAGCGGCGTCACCGGGACCCTCAGCACGATCAAGCGGCCCGATGGCAGCGACCAGGTCGCGATCAACGGCCTGCCTCTGTACTACTTCAAGGGCGACACCGCTGCCGGCCAGACGAACGGCCAGGGCGCCAACGGCGTGTGGTTCCTCTCCTCTCCGACCGGCACGACCGTCGGCGCGGCCGGTAGTCCGGCGTCCAGCCCGGCCGGCTCGGGCGGCACCAAGTACAGCTACTGAGGTCATCGTGCAGGCGCGAGCCTTCCGATGGCCCGCTGGACAGGCTGGCTCCGGAGTCCGAGGATCGGGCCATGCAGCCCCCCGATCCTCGTCCGTGACCAGCCTGTCCGGCACCTCGGACGACGCGCAGCTCGCGCAGCGGATCGCCATGGGTGACGAGGCGGCCTTCGCGGCGGCGTACGACCGACACTCGAGCCAGCTGTTCGGCTCGGTCGTCCGCTTCCTCGGCGACCGCGAGGCCGCCGCGGAGGTCGTCCAGGACGCGTTCCTCGCCCTGTGGCGGCGGGCAGGCCAGTTCGACGCCGCCGCCGGCTCGCTCTCGGCCTGGTTGCTCGGCATCGCCCGCAACCGGGCCATCGATCGCTTCCGGGCCGATGCCCGGCGAGCCGCCTCGCGCTCGATCCCGCTCTCGGCGCTCCTCCCCGACGAGCGGGACGAGCCGAGCCGCGTCGGCGTCCTGCCGGACATCCCGTCAGGCGGGCTCGTCGAAGCCGATCCCATCGGCGCGTCCGCCGGCGACCACGACCCGCAGGCCGTCGCCGGCCGGCGCTGGGTCCAGGCGGTGATCCGGACGATGGTCGCCGACCTGCCCGAGGCCGAGCGCTCGGTCGTCCTGCTCGCCTACGGCAGCGGGCTGTCGCAGTCCGAGATCGCCGACCACCTCGGCGCGCCGATCGGGACGGTCAAATCGCGGACGCGGCGGGCCTTCGCCCGGCTGCGCGGCGGCCTGGCGGACATCCCCGACATCCTCGAGGACGCGTGATGGCCATGGACCATGCCGAGGCCCACGAGCGGATCGCCGACCTGGCGCTCGACCGGGAGGCGCTCTCGCGCCTGGCGAGCGACGATCCGGCTGGCTGGTCGCCACGCGACGGGGCGTTCCTGCAGCACGTCCGCGGCTGCTCGACCTGCCGGGCCGATCTCGTCGCGGTTCGCGGCATCGACCGCGTTCTCCGGGAGGCGCTGGGCGAGCTCCGCGACGCTGCGGCGGTCCAGCCGATCAACCCGCCGGAGTCGCTGCGGGACGCGGTCCTCGAGGCCACCCGCCGCGAGCCCCGGGGCGCACCGATCCGCCCGCTCCCCTCCGTGGCGCCGCGGGACGCGACGGCCAGCGTGACCGGGCGGTGGCGGATCCGGCTGCCGCGGCTGACCAGCGGCCAGTGGGCCGCGGGCCTGGCGGCCGTGCTCGCGATCGCGATCCTCGGCGGGGTCGCCGGGCGGGCTCTGGCCCCCGGCGGAACGTCGCAGGAGGCCTCGATCGCCGCGGCGGTGGCGACGCTCGACCGGGTCCTCGCCGCCCCGGACCATCGCCTCGTGGCGCTGACGACGCCGGCCGGAACCGCCTCGGGCTCGGTGGCCTGGTCGAGCGGTGACTTCGTCGTGCTCACGAGCGCCCTGCCCGCCGCACCGGCCGGCCGGGTCTACCGCTGCTGGCTCCAGTGGGCGGGCCAGTGGGCGGCCGTCGGATCGATGGATTTCGCCGGTTCCACCGCGTACTGGTCCGGTCCGACCGGCACCT
>DATEZX010000168.1:0-4067 GCA_035255225.1 Candidatus Limnocylindrales bacterium | reverse complement strand
CCCAGAGCGACCTGGCGATCGACCCGGCCGGCACGCTGTACCTGCTGTACCAGGATGGCCAGTTCTCGACCGTCCGTGGCAGCCCGCCGATCCTGTGGCTGGCCCGCTCGGCCGACGCCGGCGCGACGTGGGGCGGCCAGGTCCGGGCCGACGCCAAGACCGCCTCGGGCTGCGCGGCCTCCGCCTGCTATGCGCTCTTCCCCGAGGTGACCGCCGGGGCGGCCGGGAGCGTCACGGTGGCCTGGATGGATGACCGGAACGGCAGCCCGATCGACCATCTCAACGGCTGGAACGTCTGGCTCCGGTCCTCGACCAACGGCGGGGCCAGCTTCGGCGCGTCGCAGCAGATCTCCGCGTATGACGCGGCGCAGGCGCAGTCACGGCCGAACGGCTTCGTGTTCCCGTACGGCGACTACTTCGGCCTCGAGGTCAACGGCTGCGGCTCGCCGATGCTGACCTGGGGCGAGGGGCTCGACTGGGCTGGTGGGTCCTCCAGCCCGGGCCACATCGAGTTCCGAAGCCTCTGCTGACGGACTGGCCGTGATGCGGTAGGCGACGCCTCGGACCGGGACCAGCCGCGGTCCGACGACCGCGAGCTCCGAGCGCGGCCCGCCAAACGGCACTGGCCGCCGCCCGACGGCCGACTGACCATGGGACACCCGGGCGCCCAGCGGGTATCTCTTGGTCATGACGGGCCTCGCCCTCGAGAGCGCCGCGATCGCGTCCGCGGTCGAGCGCGCGGTGGACGGCGACGAGATCGCGTTCGCGAGGATCGTCGGCGCCTACCACCTCGACCTCGTCCGGGTCGCATACGTCATCTGCGGTGACGAAGGCCTCGCCGAGGATGCCGCCCAGGCGGCGTGGTGGATCGCCTGGCGGAAGCTCCCGGCCCTTCGCGATCCCGACCGGCTCAAGCCCTGGCTCGTGGCAGTCGCCGCGAACGAGGCACGCAAGGTCGTCAGGCGGGAGCACCGCCACGGCGTCGTGGAGCTCAGGGTCGCCGCCGACCCGCCGACGGACGCTGACCCATCGGTCGCCATCGACCAGGTCGACCTGGCGAATGCCCTCGGCCGGCTGAAGCCGGAGGATCGGGCGCTCGTGGCGATGCGCTACGCGGCCGACCTCGACTCATTCGCGCTGGCCCCGATCCTCGGCCTGTCCCCGTCGGGCGTGCGGTCGCGGCTGTCCAGGCTGCTCGACCGTCTCCGGAAGGAGTTCGGCGATGACTGAGCGCGACGCCTTCGAGGCCCGGTTCGCGGCCGCGGTTCACGCGTACGCCGGGCGCCTCTCGTCCGAGCTCGATCCCGTCGAGCTCGCCCACCGGATCGCCGTCCGCGAGCCGCGCCGCCACGGGCTCTCGCCGGCCATGGCGCTGCGCGGAGTCTCCTTCCCGGCACGGGTCTGGATGGTGCTCCTCCTGGCCGCTCTCCTCACCGGCCTTGTGGCCGGCATGCTGGTCGCCGGGGCGCGCCCCCCGGAGCTCCCAGCCGTGGTGCCGCCTAGCATCCCGCTGTCTGCCTGCCCGGCCGGCACGAACCCGGACGTGCCGGGACCGGCCGACCAGGCCCGGCCGGCTTGGGGCGTGGCGCAGACGCCCGAGATGGCATTCGACCGCCACGAGGGCAAGCTCGTGGCCGTCGCGGACGGTGGGACCTGGACGTTCGACGTGTGCACGAACACCTGGGCCCATCTCCAGCCGAACAGGCAGCCCCCGGGCGCCAACAACCTCGTCTACGACATCGATTCCGCGCTGACTGTCGCGTCCGACAGCGATGGCCGGATGTGGGCCTACGACCTTGGGGCCGACACCTGGACGGCGAAGGGTCAGGCGCCCTTCGACCCGGGAACCATCCGGCTGTGGTTCTATGAACCCTCCTCGGGCCGCATCGTGGCGCTCGAAGACGACCGGACCGACAACCAGACCCTCGGCTTCACCCCATGGGGCTACGACGTCGCAACCGACTCGTGGATTCAGTTGCGCCAGGGGGCGTCCGTGGTCATCGGAGCTCACTACCAGTTCTTCACCTTCGAGCCCTCTACCGATCGGGTGATCGCGTACGTGTCGACCTGGACTCCTTCCGGCAGCGCGGACTGGCGCTTCGATGCGAGGACCTGGCTGTACGACGTCGCCGACGCGGCCTGGTCAAGGACGGGCGCCGTCACGCCGCCGGTGTTCAACCACGGGATGTGGGGGCTCAGTCCCGGTATCGGCTACGACGAAGCCGCAGCGCGGGCCGTCATGGTGGGCCAGGGCCACCTGGCGACCTACGACGTGACCGCCGATCGCTGGGAGGTCCTGTTCGGGGGGTTGACCGAGGGTGTGCCGGACTCCTGCGGCACCCGCCCGGAGTGTCGCCAGATGCCCCGCATGGTCTACGACTCGGTGAACGAGCGACTCGTCGTGTTCGCCGGCTACGTAGGGACTCCGACCGGCGAGCTTTGGCCAGACGACCTGCTCGCGTTCGAGACGCGGACGGGTGCCTGGACGGTCCTCCTCGAGGCGCGATGAAGGGAAGTGACCTCGGGGTCCAATGGTGAGTCCAATGGTCCCCGACCAGCGCGTCCCGAAGGAGAACGGAATGGACGCTGGCCGTACGCATGGCCGACTCGGTGCCGGCCTCGTGGCAGCGGTCCTCCTCGCCGGTTGCGGCGCCGGGACGGGCCTGACGTCGGGCCAGCCGTCCTCGACGCCGGCGGGCCTGCAGTCCGCGGCGCCCGCCACGGCGACCCCGATCGCCACACCGAGCGTCGCAGTGACCCGCAACGTCGCGTATGAATCCTCGAACCCGGCGCTGACGACCGGCGTGCTCGACGTCTACGCGCCCGTCAAGGCCGGGCCGTGGCCCGTCGTGGTCATGCTCCCCGCCGGCGACAAGGTGATGCTGAGCGAGCACGCCCGGAGGGTCGCGGACCTCGGGTTCGTCGTCCTCGTAGCCAATTGGGGCACCAGCGATGGCGTACCCAACTACGACTACCTCGTGGCCACGGGGTCACAGGCTGCCTGCGCGGTCGAGTTCGCCCGAGCGCACACGGCCGACTACGGAGGCGACCCGGCGACGCTGATCCTGTTCGGCCACTCGGCCGGCGCGAGCACCGCCTCGATCGTCGCCTTCGCCCGCTCCGAGCCGTCCGCCGGATGCCTCGGCGGCAAGTCGCTCGGCGCGATTCGCGCCCTCGTCACCTGGGACGGCGAGTGGCTGGCCCAGACGACGTATGCCGGCTGGGATGAGCGAATCGCCGCCGACCCGAGGGTCTTCGACGCCCTCTCGCCGTGGACCGACCTTCCCGCGCACAAGGACCTCAAGGTCGTGATGCTGTCGGAGGCGCACCCGAACGCGGATTACAACTACGAGCGCCCGCTGCCCGACAAGGCGGCGATGGACGCCTTCTTCGGACCGCGCGACCCGTCGGGGGTCCTGCGGGCGAAGCTCGAGGCGAGTGGTGCGCTCGCTGACGGCGTCCTCGATCTCCTCGAGGCGCAGCAGCTCTTGTTCTCCGTCCTCAAGGCGCAGGGCAACCCCGTCTCGCTCGACCTGATGCCGGGCACGAACCACACCACGATCGGCGTCGACGGTTGGCCGGTCTTCCTGGCCGCGTTCGGGAAGGCCGCGGCTCCCTAGGTCGCGTCGAGTCGGTAGCCCACGCCCCGGACCGGGATGAGCTTCGGACCGGCGGCGGCCTCGAGCTTCGAGCGCAGCCGGGCGATGTGGGGCTTCAGCCACAGGAGGTCCGGGTTGGCCTCGGCGGGCCAGCCGGCGCGGACGAGCTGGAGGTGGGGGACGACGTCGCCCGAGGCCCGAACGAGCAGCTCGAGGAGCCGGTACTCGATCGGCGTCAGGTTTAGGACTACATCGCCGACGCTCGCCTCGTGTCGACCGGAATCGATCGACAGGTCGCCCGCGACGAGGGGCCCCCCGCCGGCGGCCGTCGTGGAGGTGCCGCCGACACCGGTAGCTCGATCGGCTCGGCGCATAACAGCCCCGATCCGGGCGAGCAGCTCGGCTCGACCGAACGGCTTGACGAGGTAGTCGTCGGCGCCGATGCCGAGGGCGCGGACCTTGGCCTCC